>CAYMUI010000081.1:0-31471 GCA_964393645.1 uncultured Desulfobacterales bacterium
AGTGTCTCTGGTCTTTCTTTTACCCAAACCTCTTCTCGCTCTTTTTTTGTTTTATCTTTTACTAAAGTAAGTACTTGATTCTTTTTGCTTCCATCTCTGTATATGGTTATACCTTTTAGTCTAAGTTTGTATGCCAGATCATATACCTTTTTTACATCCTCTACCGTGGCATCTCTGGGCAGATTTACTGTTTTAGAAACCGCGTTATCCGTATGCTTTTGAAAAGCTGCTTGCATTCTGACATGCCATTCTGGAGCTATATCGTGGGCAGTAACAAAAACTCTTCTTATATCTTCTGGAATCTCTTTCATGTCGCGGATGCTTCCTTTTTCTGCGATCTTCTCCATAAGCTCCTTGGAATAGAATCCTCTTTCCTTAGCTACTCTTTCGAAGTAAGGATTGACTTCTAAAAGCTTATCGTTGTCCATCACATTTCTCACAAAACAGAGCGCAAAAACTGGTTCTATGCCGCTTGAACACCCTGCAATAATACTCAATGTTCCTGTAGGTGCTATAGTAGTAACAGTAGCATTTCTGTATCTGCAGTTTGGCTTGTCTTTGTATATGCTTTTATCAAAATTTGGAAATACCCCTCTTTCTTCTGCTAAAGCTTTAGATGCTTCGTGAGCTTCTTTTTGGATAAAACCCATTATCTCTTCTGCTAACAAAAGTGCTTCCTCTGAGTCGTATGGGATCATGAGTTGAAATAGCACATCTGCAAATCCCATAATACCGAGGCCTATTTTTCTGTTCCCTTTTACCATTTCTTCTATTTTGGGAAGAGGATACTTTGACACATCAATCACATCATCTAAAAAGCGCACTGAATACCATACTATTTCTTTTAATGACTCATAATCTATTTTTGCGTTTCCGTCTTCTGTTTTTACTACAAACTTGGCCAGATTTATAGAACCCAAGTTGCATGCTTCATAAGGAAGAAGTGGTTGTTCTCCACAGGGATTTGTACTTTCTATTTCTCCTAACTCTGGGGTTGGATTGTCTTCATTTATGCGATCGATAAAAACAATTCCTGGATCTCCTGTTTCCCATGCACACTCAATCATTGCTTTGTATACTTCTCTTGCATCTAATTCTCCCACTTTTTTCCCTGTTCTCGGATCAATAAGGTCATAAGTGGTACCTTCTTGGACTGCCTTCATGAATTTATCTGTTACTGCAACAGATATGTTGAAATTATTTAACTCATTTGTATTTTTCTTGCTATAAATAAACTCCATTATGTCAGGATGATCCACTCTTAGAATTGCCATGTTTGCCCCTCTTCTTGTTCCACCTTGTTTCACCTGTTCTGTCGCGGTATTGAATATCTTCATAAATGAAACGGGCCCGGATGCAACACCGCCTGTGGTTCCTACTCTGCTGTTTTTGGGTCTGAGTTTTGAAAAAGAGAATCCCGTTCCTCCTCCACTTTTGTGGATTAGAGCCGCATATTTTAGAGCATCAAATATCCCTTCCATACTGTCTTCTACAGGCAGCACAAAACATGCAGCAAGCTGACCCAATTCTCTTCCTGCGTTCATTAGGGTAGGAGAGTTGGGAAGGAACTTAAGCTCACTCATCATCTTGTAAAAGATTTCCTCTATCTGTTTTACTTCTTCGGGAGAAGCACCATATTTTTCTTCAGCCAATGCTATATGATGGGCAACCCGTCTGAACATTTCTTCCGGAGTTTCTATGATGTTTCCATTTTCGTCTGTTTTGAGATATCTCTTTTTTAGAACTCTAAGTGCATTTTCGCTTAAAGGAAGTTTTGTTTCTTTAAAAATAGAGCTGTCCAGCCTTATCTTGCTTTTTTCTATTATTCCGTACTCTATAAGTTTTGCTTCTATCATTTTTTCTATAATAGACACAGGGATTACCTTTAGATCTATCTTTTGGAGCTGTTCTTTTAAAAAACGGGTTATACTTAAAGCCTTTTCCTGATCGATTCCTTTCTTTTCCTTAAGAAACAAAGCCAGCTTTTCATCCCATCCATTAACCCCAAGGTCTATTTTTTCGTTTTCTGAAATAAGCAGGGTCTTCTCGGACATATCCAGCCTCCTTTATATTGTGTCTTTTATTAATATACACACAATATATAGTATGTCAAGCGTAAGTGTAGACAGATTAGGTATAAAAATGAGAGAAGTGTTAAGGTGTTGTTATTAGTAAAAGCGCGGATACGCTGTAGTACGTAGCTTCTAAAAGAGGGGCTCCCCCGTCTTTTCTGGCAAATCCTCCTTTTCCTGTATAACAGGAAAGTATGAAATTTAAAGCCCTTCTGATGCTCACATCTTGTATATCTGTGCTTTCCTTTAGGTAGCTTATGGCTTTTAAAGCGAAGTAGGTGTTCTCCACGAAAGAGGTGCTATTCGGCAAAAAGCCAAATCCTCCGTCTGGATTCTGGCAACTGTAAATCCAATGAATGAGCTTGTGCTTCTCTGATTTGTTTATGTTCGGATTTAGGTGCAGATACATGCTTAATTCTTTTATAGTACCCCATTTCTTTACCGGAATAAGATGCTTATTAAAAATCTTGGATAGATAAAATTGATCCTCAAGTTCACAGCTACTTAATAGATAATAAAACTTTTCAGCACAGATGTTTATATTAACCATTTCACAAGATTTTATGTAAAAATACAGAATTTTTGGTTTAATATTGTTATTTAATGTTGCACCGCTTAAATATTTTTTTAATGGATAATCCTTAGACGGATGATAATTAAGCCTTTCTGATGTTATGCTGGAAAACGAGTTTAAGACCTTAAGAGCGTAATATGTATCCTGTATGTCAGCGGGTATACCTGGGGATGCCGAAAAACCGCCGTTTTTGTTCCTTCTCTCCAACACAAATCCTACTATATCGCTTGCTTCAATTCCGTGATGTTTCAATAATGCTATCACTGTCGTTTTGCACTTTAAAAAAAATATCCTGTCGGGATTCTTAAAATCAAATCTTTTCTTTTATGTCAAGAGAGCTAAAATATTGCTTGACAAGGCATATAAGCTTTGTAACAAAATTACTAACAACAGTTAAAAAGGGGTGAATTCCATCCTTGGAAGACAACTCTAAACAAGGCTTTTTGAATCTCCTGAAGTCTCTTTTTAAGAAAAGGCACATAGAGGATGCCAACGACTTAGAGGAAGAAATCCACGAAATTATGCATGAAGGGCAGGCAAAGGGGCTTATAAGTGATGAAGAATCTCATATGGTGTACGGGGTCTTGGAATTAAAAGAGATTACAGCCGCATCTATAATGGTGCCCAGAACTGATGTTTCTTTCGCAAATATTAACTCCACCTTGGGAGAGGTTATCGAACTTATAAATAAATGTGGTCACACCAGAATCCCTATAAGTGGTTCCAGTATAGATGATATAGTAGGAATACTGCATGCAAAAGATCTGCTAAAACTTTGGGGAACAGATCTGTCCAACAAGATTCCCAAAGAGATACTAAGGCCTCCATATTTTGTTCCCGAAAATAAAAAGATAGCCGATTTGCTGAAAGAATTAAAGAAGATGAAAACCCATATTGCTATAGTCACGGACGAATACGGTGGAACTTCTGGAATTGTCACCTTAGAAGATATAATCGAAGAGATTGTGGGAGAGATAGTGGATGAACATGATAACGAGGAACCACTTCTTATTCCTATGGGAAAAAACGCCGCCTATGTTGATGCCAGACTTGAGATAGAAAAGCTTGAAGAATACTTTGGTGTGGAGCTACCAGAAGGAGATTATGAGTCTGTTGGCGGATTCATAATATATCTGTTAGGAAGAATTCCAAAAGAGAATGAAACTGTTGTCTTTAACGATCTTGAAATCATAGTAAAGGAAGCGGATCCCAGAAGAATTCATAAAGTAGTGATAAGGAAGAAAACGGCTCAGACTAAAGATGAATGATATTACTCGCTATAATAGCAGGATTTGCTCTCACTTTATCCCTGCCTCCATTTTCTGTTTCGCTTCTTTCTTTCTTTGCACTTGTACCTCTTTTCTTTGCTATAAATAACACCACCCCAAAAAATGCATTTAAAATAGGTTACATTTTTGGTCTAAGTCATTTTTTAACTCTTCTTTACTGGGTACCATATCCTATTTCCAAATATGGTGGCCTACCAATAGAGCTGAGCATTTTCCCTTATTTGATTTTGAGTATGTACATGGCTTCTTTTTTTGCAGTATTTTGCTTTTCGTGTAAACTTCAAAGTAAATTGGCACTTCTTTTTAATCCATGTTGTTGGGTGGTTCTGGAATTTCTCAGAGGAAAGTTGCTCACCGGTTTTCCTTGGTGTCTCGTTGGATATAGCCAGTACAAGAACTTGCATCTCATACAAGTAGCTGACATAACGGGCATTTATGGAATCTCATTTCTCATTGTCTTGATAAATACTGCATTGTATCTTTTGCTGATCCGAAAGCTTAACTTTATTAAAGGGTTTGTGGTTCTCGTTCTTTTCATCTTTACTTATGTTTATGGTACATATAGATTGAACGCTACAATAAAAGGAATTCCTGTAAAAGCAGCTATTGTTCAAGGAAACATAGATCAGTCCTTAAAGTGGAATCCGTCCTATCAAGCAAAAACAATGGCTACATATTTAGAACTTACAGGATGTGCTTTTAAGAATGGAGCAAATCTTGTTATCTGGCCAGAAACCTCGGTGCCATTCTATTTTCAGGAGGGCGGAAGGCTTGCTAAACTGGTTTATAGGATATCCCGAGGAATCAAGTTAATATTTGGTAGTCCTGCATATAAAAGAGAAAATGCTCACATCTTCTACTTTAACAGAGCATATCTTCTCTGTAATGGAAAACTTGTCTCTTATTACGATAAAGTTCATTTAGTGCCATTTGGAGAATATGTGCCTTTAAAAAGAGTTCTGTTTTTCGTTAACAAGCTCGTTCCCTGCGCCGGAGATTTTTCTCCGGGAAGAAAGATAACTCCTCTCAAATGCAAAGATCTTTCTGCTGGGGTAATGATATGCTATGAGGCTATTTTTCCAGAGATAGCAAGAGCTCATGTAAAAAAGGGAGCAAATATCTTGGTTAACATAAGCAACGACGCATGGTTTGGAAAAACTTCTGCTCCTTATCAACACTTTGCTATGTCTATATTCAGAGCAGTAGAAAACAGAAGATACCTTGTAAGGGCTACCAATACAGGAATAAGCGGATTTATAGATCCCTGCGGAAGGGTAATAAAAAAAGGCACTCTTTTTCAGAAACAGCTTTTGTTAGCAAGAGTAAAGCTTGTAAACCAACATCTCACCATATATACTAAGTATGGCGATCTTAGTGTGTATTTAGCTCTTTTCTATGTCATCATTTCTTTCCTAATGAATCATGAGGCGAGACAACAGCTTTCCTACTTTTTTTAATTCCTGTAAGTTGTTAGCCGGAAGAATATGATCAATATACGGCATGGCTACCTGCATACCCTTACACATCTTGCAAAGTGCAGGATCATTTAAGATGGGATTGAGCCATATAATACTGTGAACCTTACTTCTAAGAGATTCCATCTCTTTCTTTAAAAGCTCTTTTGAACCCAAGTCCCAGCCATCACTTAGTATGACCACAACAGATCTTTTGTTTATGAAAAACCCCCCGTTCCATTGATTAAACTGTTTAATCGAAAACCCTATTCTTGTTCCTCCTGCCCAGTTTGGTACTTCTTCGCCTATTTTCTTTAAAGCTTCTTCTATGTCTAAGTGTTTCACAATAGGGGTAACCCTTGTAAGAGAGGTGGAGAAGACAAATACTTCGGCTTTTGAGCTTATACCTTTTATACTCAGAATAAAAGGAATAATAAAGGAAGCATATCTTTGCATTGAACCACTTACATCTGCAAGTATAATTAGTTTTTTAAGTCGCTTCTTTTTTTCTTTAAAAAAGAGTTCAGCAGGATATCCTTCGTATTTAAGACTTCTTCTCATCATCTTAGAAAAGTCTATTTTTTCTCCTGAATGAAGCCCTCTTTTAGACCTTCTTGTTTTTTGAATCTTAAACGGGGTTGCTATTTGTTTTAACACAAGTCTGGCAGTATTTACATCTGAGTCGTCCAACAGGCTTAGCTCTTTTTTTTCTATAGTGGAAACAGGGCTGTAACCTATTCCTTCTAAATGAGACTTTTCTTCCTCAGAAAGGGACTTATAAACACTTTTTGTTTTCTGGGTCTCTTTTTTCGTTTCAGGATCTGTTGCTGTATCTTCAACAAAAGGGATTTGATCTTGCTTTTTAACTCTTTTTCTCTCCTTTACTAAGTACATGTTCCAAAATTTGTTGAACAAGTGATAAAAAAGTGTCCATTCCATATCTGTTTTTGCAAAGCTCGACCTTAAAGCATAAAAAACATCTTGTTTGTTAAAGAGGTTTATATACTTAAGGCTTAAAAGGGCGTCATGGATACTGCTTTGGAAGATCTTGAAACCATTTGCTTTTAAAAAGTTGGCAAATTCAGTCACAACTCCTGCCAGTCCTGGATCAGATAAACTCTGCCCTTTTTTCATGGTCTGACCATATTTCTTCTTTAAACTTTTTTATGTCTTCTTGGTACTTGAGTATGCATCCTATGGTTTCAAAGACAACCTCTTCGTCTAAATAATGTTTGTGCATTGCGATGAGCGCCTTTGCCCAGTCAAGAGTTTCTGAAATGCCGGGTCTTTTTAAGAAATCCAACTTTCTCATACTCTGCATGAACTTGGTGATCTGTTTGGCAAAGTCAACTTCTATGGACGGTATTTTTGTCAATATGATTCTGTATTCTTTGTCAAAAGAAGGATAGTCTATCCAGTGGTAAAGGCATCTTCTCTTTAAGGCATCGTGCACATCTCTCGTTCTGTTAGATGTTATGATAACAATAGGTTTTTTCTCTGCTTTTATAGTTCCTATCTCTGGGATTGTAATCTGAAAATCAGAAAGGACTTCTAAAAGGAATGCCTCAAATTCTTCGTCTGCTCTGTCTATTTCGTCTATAAGTAATATAGGGGGCTTTTCCTTTGAATATAGAATTGCTTCCAGCAAAGGCCTTTTTATAAGAAATTGTTCGCTGTAGATAACCTTTTCTATGTCTTTTTCCGAGGAGCCTCTCTGTTCCTCAAGTCTTATATAAAGTAGCTGTTTTGGATAATTCCACTCGTACAATGCTGTAGATGCATCGAGCCCTTCATAACATTGGAGTCTTATAAGTTTCGTATTAAACAAGCGGGACATAACTATAGCTACCTCTGTTTTTCCTACCCCGGGCTCCCCTTCTAAGAAAATGGGTTTTTCTAAATGATATGCTAAATATATAACCGTAGCCAACGATCTGTCGGCAACATAGCCTACTTTATGAAGCTCGGATATAACCTGATCTATCGAGTTAAACACCGCCATTTTTGCTCTCCTCACAAATACAGGGATATACGCAAGGCGCATATCCCTGTATTGTTGAAGGTTACTTTTTATTTTCTTATCACAAAACGATCTTCTAATCTCTTCATTTTCTCTACAATCCCACCATATTCCAACTCTTGATACGGTAGCATCGCGTTTCCAAAAAATCCCTGTCTTCTTATCTCAGTAGCTTTTTGAGCAATTCTGTCCCTTACATGATCCCAATAAGGATGATCAAATGCATCTACAGGATTGGTAAGTCTTCCTTCATGCACACAGTAAGCTGCACATGACACCACAGGTGGTCCGTCAAAGAAGGAGATAGTGCTGTTTAATTTTACAGGCATAAGCGGACCATTGTGGCTTCCCCTCATGAAACCTGCTACATAAGGTCCTATACTAAAAGGTGCTAATACCTCACCCGTTGCAGGAAATACACCCTGAACCCTCACTATCATTATAGGATCATCTTTTCCCACATACTTTCCAGCAATGTTGTGAAGTCTTGTGGTACTTACTGCAACTGCTTGTTCTCCGTTGTACTTAGAGTGTATAGATTCCACAACAAATCTTTCTGGATCTCTTAAAAGAGCAGCTATGTCATACAGTTCTTCTGGTGCGGAAAGTTCTATTACTTTGTCTGCCTCTGTGTAAGAAACATCCATTATGGTAAATTTAAAACCCTCAAACATGCTGGGTGACAGTATGAGACCTGAGCAGTACATGGGATCACAGAACGCAAGATAAAGAGGAAGATTGTATGCGCCCGGATCAGTTTTATCTGCTGCAAAGAACAGGAATGGTTCATTGGGTCTTTCTTCTATTTCCATTTCAGCCACTGCTGGCCCCATCCCTTTAACATTGCCTGAGAAGGCATCTTTTAGAAGATCCTGGCCTGCTCCGTAGAGCCCCTGATCTTTTGCTACTTCTGCACCTGCTTTAAATGCATCCCATGCCAGCTTGTGTACTTCTGAATTACCTACACCTCTGTCATGGGTGCACAGTATTGCTATGTCGTCTCCTGTGAAACTTATTCTGTAATCTATTAAAAGTCCTTTATGGTGCTGTCTTATGTATTCTTCTACTGTTTCTAAAACCCTTTTGCTCGGTCTTATGTGCCCCCCAATACTTCCTATGTCTGCCTTTATGGCTGTAATAGTAGTTTTCATCTCACTCCCTCCTGTAAGTTATTTGACCTTTGCCCCAGGGGATACTTCTTTATCAGGCGAAATTATGTAAATGCCTGATTTATCACTTGCAGCCAAGAGCATACCCTGGGATTCTACACCAAATATCTTTGCCGGTTTTAGATTACATACCACAACCACGAGTTTTCCTACAAGCTCTTCTTCTTTATAAGATTCAGCTATGCCTGCCACAATTGTTCTTTCTTGTCCTGTGTCAACTTTTAGTTTAAGAAGTTTTTTAGAACCTGGAATCTTTTCTGCTGACAATATCTTTCCTATTCTAAGATCTACCTTAGAGAACTCTTCTATACTTATGAGATTTTCCTTTTTATCCTGCTCTTTCTCTTTCTCCTTTTTTTGGGTTTTCATTTCAACTCTTGGAAAAAGAGCTTCTCCCCTGCTCAGATGTACTGAATTTAATCTTCCCCACTCTTTTATCTCCTCTATCTTTATGTCTGCTCCTTTTTTTTGCAGACCTAACATTTCCTGCATCTTTTCTGCAGATGAGGGCATAAAAGGCCACAACAAGACCGAAATTATCTTTAAAGGTTCTATTATGTGATACATAACCGTGGACAATCTTTTCTTATCTTTCTTTACAAGTTCCCATGGAGCCATTCTGTCTATGTATTTATTCAACAATCCTATAACTTCCCATACAGCAATAAGTGCTCTATGAAACATAAAGTTTTTCATAAAGTTCTCGTATTCCTCTACACATGCGAGAGACTTCTCCTTAACATTTTTGTCTTCATCTGTGGTTTCGTAACATACAGGTGGTTCACCAGAAAGGTATTTTTCTGCCATTGTAAGACTTCTTCTAAAAAGATTTCCCAGATCATTAGCAAGATCGGCATTTATTCTGTTTATAAGGGCGTTTTCACTGAAAATGCTGTCCAAACCAAAGACCATCTCTCTCATGAGAAAGTACCTAAAGGCGTCCAAACCGTATTTTTCCACGATATCCAGTGGTCTCACAATGTTGCCCAGACTTTTGGACATCTTTGCTTCTTCAAGATTCCAGTATCCATGAACATTTAAATGTTTATAAGGTTCTATTCCTGCTGCCTTGAGCATACAAGGCCAATAAATTGCGTGAGGTTTCAGTATGTCCTTAGCAATTATGTGATGAGCATGAGGCCAGAATGTCTTAAATCTTTCTTCGTCTGGATAACCTAATCCGGACAGATAGTTTATTAGCGCATCAAACCATACATATGTAACAAAGTTTTCATCAAAGGGGAGAGGAATACCCCATGTAAGCCTCTTTTTAGGTCTTGAGATACAAAGATCTTCCAGAGGTTCTTTCAAAAATGATAACACCTCATTTCTGTATCTTTCAGGTCTAATAAAATCAGGGTTTTTTTCTATGTGTTCAATAAGCCAGTCCTGATACTTGCTCATCCTGAAAAAATAATTTTCCTCTTTTATAACTTCTGGCTCTGTTTTGTGATCCGGACACTTTCCATCCACAAGCTCTCTTTTTGTATAAAACCTTTCACATCCAACGCAGTAAAGACCCTCATATTGGCCAAAGTATATGTCTCCTTTTTCATATATCTTGTTCAACACGAACTGAACAGTTCTTATGTGTTCGGGATCAGTGGTTCTTATAAAATGGTCATAAGAGATATTTAATTTTGGCCACAGGTCTCTAAAAAGAGAACTTATTTTGTCAACATATTCTTTTGGAGATTTACCCGCTTGTTGGGCTGCCTTTGCTATCTTTTCTCCGTGTTCATCTGTGCCTGTTAAGAAAAATGTTCTATAGCCAGAGATTACATGAAATCTCTTAAAGACATCTGCCACAATAGTGGAATAAGCGTGTCCAAGATGAGGCTCTGCATTCACATAGTAAATTGGAGTAGTTATATAAATGATCTTTTGGTTATTTTTCTCTTTCATTTTCATTCACCTCTTTTACATCTTCTATTTTTATCTCCATGCTGTTTCCAGATTCAAATACCACGGTAAGAGTGTCTCTTAATATGTTGTATCTGAGAATCTTACCTTCTCCGTATGCAGTTTTTACTTTCTTTCCTACTTCTGGAAGGTCTTCTTTACTTTCTTCGTAAAAGTCATGTTCAAAGGAAAGACAACACATAAGCCTTCCACAGGTTCCTGAGATCTTATTTGGGTTTAACGGAATGTCTTGTATCTTGGCCATCTTTATAGTTACTGGAGTAAAATCCTTTAAAAAAGTGGCACAACAAAGAGGTCTTCCACAAGGTCCTATTCCTCCGATCATGCTCGCTTCTTGCCTTACCCCGATCTGTCTTAACTCTATTCTTGTTCTAAACTTTGAAACCAGATCTTTTAATAACGCTCTGAAGTCTACTCTTCCATCAGCAGTAAAGTATATGATCACTTTGTTTTCACTAAAAGGCTTTTCTACATCTACAAGATCCATGGGTAGCTTATGAAATGCAATCCTTTCTAAACAGAAACTTCTCGCACTTCTTTCGAGTCTTATATCGCTTTTTAACCTTTCTAAATCCTCTTGATTAGCACGCCTTATTATCCTATTTGCTATTTTTACATTAGAAGACAGTTTTGTTGGCCCTGTAATGACTTCTCCTATAAATGTCTCGCCTTCTTGTCCTTCCAAGATGACTTTTGTACCTTTTCTCACCCGTACCGGGCCTGTTTCTGCAGGATACAACTTTGCCCTATGCCTTACTGCTACACCTACCACTCTAATCCTTTTTTTTCTTTCCTTAAATGACTGCCTTGCCGACATTTTTACTTCTCCTTGACTTAAGATATATTGCCAATTTATTATTTTTTTGTCTATTTCTTTTCTGGAGAGGGTTTTGATGAACAAAGCAGAAGCATTGTTAAAAAAAGGAGTCAAGGTTCTATCTCCTGAATCCGTAGAAATAAGTGATGAGGTGAGGATAGAAAACATAGAGAGAGGAGTGATTATACATGCGGGCTGTAGAATATATGGAAAGGATACTTTTATAAAAGAAGGTACAGAATTGGGTTCTGAAGCGCCTGTGACCATATATAACTGCCAGATCGGAAAAAATGTAAGTTTAAAGGGTGGGGTATTTTATGAATCTACCTTTTTGGATGGAGTAAGCGTTGGTTTTGGCGCTCAGATAAGAGAAGGCTGTATCTTGGAAGAGGAAGCAAGGTGTGCCCATGCAGTCGGTCTTAAACAGACGATCCTCTTCCCTTATGTTACCTTGGGAAGTTTGATCAATTTTTGTGATTTACTTATGGCCGGAGGTACTGACAAAAAGAACCACAGTGAAGTGGGAAGCTCCTACATTCACTTTAACTACACTCCTAATCAAGACAAGGCCACTGCCTCTTTGATAGGAGATGTGCCAAGGGGTGTCATGTTAAAAGAGCCTCCTATATTTCTGGGCGGACAAGGCGGGATAATAGGGCCTGTAAGGATAGGATATGGGGTAGTGGTGGCAGCGGGGACCATAGTAAGAAAAGATCTACTCGAAGAAAATACTCTTTTTATCGATTATCCGGCTCGGGTGAGCAAAAAAATGCCTTTTCACAGAGGACTTTATAACAACCCTAAAAGGATATTTAAGTTGAATATCCTGTATATCGCAAACCTTGTTGCTTTAAAGGCATGGTACTTAAATGTCAGGTCTATATTCTTAGACAAGTCCATCTTAGATGGAGCCATTTCAAAGTTGGAAATGGGAATAAATGAAAGGATTAAAAGGCTAAAAGAAGTTGCCCAAAATATGCCAAGATCAGCCGAATTGTATAAAAGGGTAAAAGGACACAAGGACGGGACAGTAGAATGGAAAGAAAAGTTCTATAAGAAATGGGATCAGCTGGAAGATCTTCTTTTAAGTAAGAAAGAAAATCACGGCGATAGTGATAAGAGAGAGTCCTTTCTGAAGTCACTACAGGATTCTATCAAAAGAAATGGTAGTTTTTATTTGTCTGCCATAAAAGGTCTTGATCAGAAGGAAGCAAAGAAAGGCACTGTTTGGCTTCAGGGAATAGTAGACAGTATAGTAAGAGAGGCAGAAAAGATCGTCTCATGAAGGGATGGTTCTTGCAAAGTGTTGGGGCACTATTTTTGTGGGGTCTGTGGAGTTTTATCCCGAAGATTTCTGTAAGATATATTGATCCAAAGAGTGCTTTTTTATTTGAAATGCTTGGCGCTTTTTTGGTGGCTTGTTGGGTTTTTGTTTCTGTTGGTTTTAAGCTGAGTCTTTCTTTTTTAGCAGTGGTGCTTTCAATAATCACCGGAGTGGTTGGAGCTGTTGGTGTTCTTTTCTTTTTAAGTGCTGTTTCAAAAGGTCCTGTCTCTCTTGTTACTGCTATTTCAAGTCTTTATCCTGCTATAACTTTGATACTGGCTTTTGTTTTTTTAAATGAATCTATTTCTTTTAAACAGTTGTTAGGCATTGTGCTTGGTGTATTTGCGATAATCCTGATTGTATCCTGAAAGGAGGCAGTTATGCCACAGCTTTTTGGAACCGATGGAATAAGGGGAGTAGCCAATAAATTTCCGGTTACTCCGGATGTGGGACTTTGTCTTGGAAGGGCGATGGTAGACTGGTTAGGAGATAGCGCATTTCTGATTACTGGTAGAGACACGAGGATTTCAGGGGCTATGCTTGAGTGTGCTATTATGTCTGGGATCATGTCTTTTGGAGGAAATGTTTCATCAGCAGGGATTATCCCTACACCTGGACTTGCATACCTTGTGAGAAGGTTTGATGCTGACGGAGGGATAATGGTTTCTGCATCTCACAATCCTTTTGAATATAATGGTTTTAAGCCTTTTGTAAAAGGAGGAGAAAAACTTTCAGAAGAACAAGAAGAGCAAATAGAACTTATTATAAATAATCTATCAAGTCCCAATTATAAAGAAAAAGAAGAAGTAGGACAGGTTAAAGAATTGGAAGAAAATCCGCTAAGGTGTTATCAAAAGTTTCTAATAGACATTATTCCAAAAGAGCTGTCATTTAAGGACATGAAAGTAGTGGTTGACTGTGCCAATGGAGCTACATACAAAGTGGCTCCCGCTGTTTTTAAGGAGATCGGAATAGACACTTATGTGATACATGCTAAACCGGACGGGAAGAACATAAATAAAGAATGCGGGGCAGTTTATCCTGAATCCTTAAAAAGAGAAGTGTTAAAAAGAAAAGCAGATGTAGGCTTTGCATTTGATGGAGATGGGGACAGGCTTGTGGCTGTAGATAGTAAGGGAAATGTTCTGACCGGAGATCAACTTATCGCTATATTTTCCAAGATGTTGATTCAGACTAAAGAACTAAAGAATCCCGTGGTTGTAACCACGGTAATGAGCAATATGGGATTAAGCAAGGCCTTAAAAAGGATGGGGATAACACATATAACCACAAAGGTGGGTGATAGAAATGTAGTAAAAGAGATGAAAAGACATGATTCGATATTAGGGGGTGAGGAATCAGGCCATATCATATTCTTAAATCATCATACTACTGGAGACGGGATTCTTTCGGCACTCAAGCTCCTTTTAGCCATAAAGATACTGGATTCTCCTTTACATGAACTTGCTGCTATTATGGAAGTCTTTCCCCAAGTTTTGGTTAATGTTACTGTAAAGAAAAAAGTGGAATTTTCAGAGATTCCAGAAGTAATGGACATAATAAAAGAAGTGGAAAATGCACTTTCTGGAAAAGGCAGGCTTCTGCTCAGATATTCAGGTACAGAGCCTGTGTGCAGGATAATGGTGGAAGGGGAAGACAAAGATCAGATCTCAAAATATGCTCAACAAATCGCCTCTGTTATAAAAGAAAAGCTGAACTAAAGGGGCTCCACTACAGATATGGGCACATGAATTTTTGCATAGGTATTAGCAAGGTTTATAAGGAGGCACACCCGTTCTCTGTCAGAATCCCAATGGTCAAATATGGCTATGAGATCTTTAAAAGGACCCGTTTTTATTTTTACTGCCTGATCTTTTTGAAGCTCGTGAAATTTGCTTTTTCTTATTAGTCCATCTTTGTCTTCCAAGTATCTTATAGAACTTACAAGTTCTTCTGATATGGGAGTAGGCAGGTCATTTCTCCACAATACCTTTTTCACACCCCATGTCCAGCAAACAGTATATAACTCGCTGTCTTCACATCTTACAAAAAGGTAATTGGGAAAAAGACTTTTTTCCTTTTTTACTATCTTTAATCCTTTGTATACATGAGCTTCCATCTTTGGTCTGTAAACATGTATATTCTTTTGCTTAAGAAAGAATTCTGCTTTTTTTTCCTGCCACGGTTTTGTTTGAACAACATACCAATTTATCATGCTCCTGCTCCCATGTTTTTTATTCTGTTTATGAGTTCGGAGCTGGAGCTTTGTTGAGAAAAAGGTATTAAGATCACCTTTCCTCCATATTTTTCTACAACCTCTTTGCCTATCACTTCTTTTAAAGCATAATCTTGCCCTTTTGTTAAAATGTCCGGTTTTATAGTTTCTAAGAGTGTTAGAAGTTCATCTGTGCAAAAGATTACCACAAAGTCAACACAATCTAAGGAAGAAATGATCTGTGCCCTTTCAAATTGACTAAGTATCGGTCTTCCAGCTCCTTTCAGTTTTTTTACAGATTCATCGTCGTCAATGGCTACTATAAGAATGTCTCCGAGTTTCTTCGATTCTTTAAGCAAATGGATATGCCCTGGATGTATAAGATCAAAACAACCATTGGTAAAGACTATCTTTTGTCCTTGTTTTTTGAGTTGAGTGACTTTTTGAGTAAGCTCAGAAACACTGAGTATTTTTCGGATCTTACCAGATCTTTCCCAAAAAAGGGCATTTATAATCTCATCTTTTAGCACAGGAGAGGTGCCGAGTTTTCCTACTGCTATTCCACCCGCTATATTTGCCAAGTATGCAGATTCGTAACAGTTAAGTCCCGCGGCCATGGAAAGAGATATACATGAGATCACTGTATCTCCTGCACCTGATACATCATAGACCTCTTTTGCAAAGGCAGGGATATGAGCATGATTGCCATCCTTTTCGAGGAAAAAGATCCCATCCTTTCCCAAGGTGATAAACACAACCTTTAGTCCTAATTCGTTTAACAATTTTTTCCCTGCTTCTATTACATCTGTTTGCCCAGATGCCTTTGTTGCTTCTTTTTTGTTAGGAGTAATAGCTGTTACTCCTTTGTATTTTGTGAAGTATACTCCCTTAGGGTCTACAACCACAGGCTTTTGACCAAACTCTTTTAAGATGGCACGGATTATGTTATCCGTTACCACGCCTTTTGCATAGTCGGATACAACAACAGCGTCGATTTTGCCTGCATTTGATAGGGCAAAGTCTATGATTTTCTTTTCTATTTTGGAATGAATTTTGCTTCTTGATTCTTGATCAAGCCTTAGTACATGTTGATCGTTGGCTATGATTCTTGTCTTTTTTGTGGTAGGTCTTAAAGGGTCAATAAATATGCCCCCGCTGTCTATCCCTTTTTCTCTGAGTTTTTTTATAAAGAGATCGCCTGCCTCGTCATTTCCTATCACACCTGTAAGAAAAACCTTTGCTCCAAGGCTTACAATATTGTGAGCTACATTTGCCGCCCCACCCAATGTTTGCGATTTCCTTTTGACATCTACCACTTGAACCGGTGCTTCAGGAGATATCCTTTCTACTTCACCATACAAGTACTCATCCAGCATCAAGTCTCCGATTACCAAAATGGAGAGATTTTGAAAGCCAAGGATAGAGTTGTGGAGTTTATATACATCAATGGAAGACATGATTATAAACGATAAATGCCTGGGGCGGGAATCGAACCCGCACGGGGACAAAGCCCCATGGGATTTTAAGTCCCATGCGTCTGCCAGTTCCGCCACCCAGGCTTCGATAAAAATTTAAGATATTCATCTACAAAGGTCAAGGAAATTTCTGTCTCAAAAATTTACTTTTGACTGCTTTGTTTGTTATAATGCAGCCAATTTTATAAGATATCTTTTAGAATTCGAAAAATAAAATGGATTATATTTGTCATTTACTTGAGCTTATTGACAGCTATCTGTGGGGTCATTTTCTTGCTTTTGCCCTTCTGGCAACCGGGATATTCCTCACAATTAGGCTCAGGTTTGTTCAGTTTCGCTTTTTTGCTCACGGGATAAGCTGTGTTTCAGGCAAATGGGACGGGCCTGATGAAGAAGGAGAAATAACCTATTTTCAAGCCCTTTCCACCGCTCTTTCCGCTACCATTGGAACAGGAAATATAGCTGGAGTAGCTACAGCAATTGCTGCTGGAGGCCCTGGAGCTGTTTTCTGGATGTGGGTTACTGCTCTGTTGGGCATGGCCACAAAATTTACTTGCTGTATGCTTGCCGTAAGGTTTAGGGAAATAGGAGAAAATGGGGTGGTTGCTGGAGGACCTATGTACTATCTGGATAAAGGTTTAGGCAATAAACCCTTAGCAGTAGCCTTTGCCGTGTTTACTGCAATTGCATCCTTTGGTATAGGTAACATGGTTCAGGCTAACTCCATAGTAGATCCGTTTGTGCACAGGTGTTCTTCTGAATATAGATTTGTGGTAGCTCTTACAATCGGGATACTAATGGCCATATTTGTAGGTGCAGTTATTATAGGCGGGATAAAGAGAATTGCTAAGTTTGCAGAAAAAGTAGTGCCTTTTATGGCTTTTATATATGTTGTAACTGCTCTCGTAATAATATCTTTAAATGCAGATAAAATTGTAAGTGTATTTAAGATGATCATTGCAAACGCGTTCGGAATTGATGCAATAGGAGGAGGAGTTGCTGGATACAGCGTTATGAAAGCGATTCAATTTGGAGTGGCAAGGGGCGTGTTTTCTAACGAATCGGGTCTTGGCTCAGCAGCTATTGCCCATGCTGCTGCAAAGACAAAGGAGCCAGTAAGAGAGGGAGCTGTTGCAATGCTCGGTCCTTTTATAGACACGATCATAATATGCAGTATGACTGCTTTTGTAATTTTGATCAGCGGGATTTATGACGACGGTCATCTTAATGGTGCCGCCCTTTCTGCTGCTGCTTTTGACAAGGCACTTCCCAACATAGGTGCTCATGTGGTAAGTTTTGGATTGGTACTTTTTGCATTTACCACTATTATAGGATGGAGTTACTATGGAGACAGATCTGTGTATTACTTGTTCGGTGAAAAAGGGGATCTTGCCACGAAGATATACAGATGGTTATATGTTATAATAATTCCCGTTGGGGCATGCGTCCCTTTAAGGTTTGTATGGACGCTCTCTGATATAACTAATGGACTTATGGCCATTCCAAATCTTATAGGACTAATAGGGCTTTCAGGTTATGTTTATGAGATGATAAAGGAGTACGAGGATAAGCTTCCTCGTATGAAAGCATCTCTAAGGACTGAAAGATATGTCAGATAAGGTGTGGCTGGTAAATGAAGAATTAGTAAAGGAGGCAAGAAATTTTATCGAACAGGCAATATCTGTATCTAATGAAAAGCTGGCAGTTGTATATCATGGGGACGGAGACGGATGTTGTTCGGCATACTTTGCTGGCAAGTTTTTAAAGAGGTTGGGAGCAGAACAAATTTCATACAGATGGGTTTCTACAGCAGATTTTGATTTTAAGTGCTTAGAAAAACCCATGTTAAAAAACAAACCAAATCTGGCTATCTTTTTAGACCTTCCTATTTATACGCGAGCCGATTTTTTGAGAACTCTTAGAAGGAAGTCAAAAATCTTTATATACGATCACCATCAGCCAGGCAAATTTGCCGGCTCAAATCTGCCAGATAGAACCAAATTTCTCTACATAAACCCCGTAATCCATCAAGACGGTTCAACTCCTGCTACCACTTTTGCGTGGCAGTTAAATGGAGAGAATGATCTTTTAGCGAAAGAGATCCTTTTTATGGGGCTTTATACTGAATCATGGACTAAGGGAGCTCCTTTTTTCCAAGATATGAGCCAGGAACACAAAAATAAATTAAAAGAGGTAGCAAGAGTGATACACAGCAGTTTTCTCGTGCAGGATATGAACAGCGTACACTATGCCTTGAATTTCCTTTTCAGCTTAGACAGGCCAATAATAGAAGAAGACTTGGAACAGAACAGGGGTTATCAGATCTTAAAAGGAATATACAGACTTGTTCAAAATGAGAAAGAGTGGCTTATGCATTTTATAATGCAAGATATGAAGAAAATGCCTCAACCAAAGTATGTTCTAAAAAGGATTAACAGCAGACTCAGGCTTTGCGGAATAATTGCTTCTGAACTTAGATGGAGGTATCCAGAGCTTGTAGTGGGGGTTTGGCAAAAATGGAAAGATCTGTACTATTGTGAGCTGAGAAAGGGAAGAGAATGCTCTGTAAATCTCGTGGAATTAATAGAAGAGATAAAAAAAGATGTAAAGCTTAAAACAGGAGGAGGCCATCCAGAGGCAGCAGCATTTACTGCTAACGAATATCATTTTAAAAAGGCGGTTGAAAAGATAAAAGAGCTGATGAAGGAATATGTAAGGAAAAAAAGAGAATCAAAGGAGAAAGAGAATATTGAATCTGAACAGTGAGATTATAACCATAGGAACAGAGATTCTTTTGGGACAGATCTTGGATACCAATACCCAGTATTTGGCTCAAAGACTTGCAGAGATAGGGATAAAGGTTCGCTATAAGACATGTGTGGGAGATAACTTAGAAGATATCGTATCTGCTATAAACATAGCCACCAGTAGATGTGATGTAGTTATAACCACAGGTGGACTTGGTCCTACCTTGGATGACCTTACAAGAGAGGCAGTGGCAAAAAGTGCGGGAGTAAAGTTAGAGTTTAGAGAAGAACTGCTCAGAGACATCATAGAAATATTTGATAGAATAGGCTACACCATGACAGAGAACAATAAAAGACAGGCATATGTGCCAGAAGGAAGTATCGCTATTCCTAATAAGCTTGGCACAGCACCCGGTTTTATAAAAGAGATAAATGGTGTGCCTGTTGTATGCCTTCCGGGAGTTCCAAGAGAACTGAAGTATCTCATGGAAAACGAGATAATCCCGTGGTTTAAACAAAGATTCTCTCTGGCCAAAAAAGTCATATATTCAAAGGTTCTTAAAGTAGTGGGAACCGGAGAAAGCAAAGTTGACAGGATGCTGTCTGAGATCGTGAAAGGATACAAAAATCCAGAGATAGGACTTTTGGCATCAGAAGGGGAGGTAAAGATAAGAATTACGGCACAAGCGTCCAGCAGACAAGAAGCAGAATCTTTAGTAGGCCAGGTAGCCGAGAAGATAAAAAGAAGACTTGGAAAGAAGATATATGGTGAAGACGAAGATGTTCTTGAAGAGGTTATATGCAAGTTACTTCAGGAGAGGGACTTGAGCATATCTATTCTGGAAACCTTTTCTGGAGGGAGAGCCGCGCAAAAACTTGTATCCTGTGGCTGTCCAGCTCTTTTGGAAGCCAAGGTTATAACAAAAAAAGAATTTTTGGAAAGTCTTGTCGGAAAAAAGATTGAATCTGTAGAAAGAGATATTTCTATTGACCTGGCAGAAAAAGTAAGGCATATAAGCGGGGCAAAACTTGGGCTTTCTATCTTAGGATTCCCTTTGAAAAAAGGTCCTGATTTTTTGGTCAGAGCGTGTGCTGCAGTATCAGGAAACGGTATAAGTATGTCTTACATGTGGACCATGGGAGGAGATTTTACTTTTTTGCAGGAAAGAGCCGCAGTGATAGGTTTAAATACACTGAGGCTTGCACTGCTTGAGCAAGTATGAAAAAGGAGGTGATGATGAAAAAGAGCCGTTTTGATCTGATCGCATCCTCCTACGAGGAGGCGATAAGAAGGTGTCCTGATGCAAGGACGGACGAGAAGTGGATTATAGAAAAGCTGGATCTTAAACCAGATGATAGGGTATTTGAATTTGCTGCCGGTACAGGATATTTGACTCTTAAAATTGCTCCTCTTGTAAGGGAGATTGTGGCTCAGGATATTTCAAGTGTAACCTTAGAGATCTCAAGGCGTAAGGCAGAGGAGTTAAATATAAGGAATATCACTTACTATCATGAATTAGATCCTAAATGGCCTAAGGCAGCAGATGAATCTTTTGATAAGGTGGTTTGTTTGGGAGGATTTCACCACATATACGATCAGGTAGGAGCGGTTCAGAACGCGTACAGAATAATGAAAAAAGGGGCTATACTGGTAATAGGAGATTTCGCGGACTGTTCCCCTGTGCAGAGATACTTCGATGAAGTTATTCATGAACACACTGCTACTGGTCACAAAGGCCTTTTTCTTACAAAATCCAGAATGATAAACATAGGGCGCATATGTGACTTTTCTGAAACACATGTGGAAAGAGTAGATGTGCCTTTTATTTTTTCATCTGAGCAAGAAATAGGGCTTTTTTATCAGCTGGTTCATGCATTAAAACAGACTCAAGAGGAGGTACTTCAGGATATAAGGAGGTACATGGGGATAAAGAAAGAAGGGGAAAAGTATATAGTTCCTATGGCATATGTTTATGCATATTACAAAAAGTAAGTGGAGCAGATTATGGTTTTTGCAGAGCCTTATAGAATTAAAGTAGTTGAACCTATAAAGATGACCACTAAGGAGGAAAGAAAAAGGATACTCAAGGAAGCAGGGTACAATTTATTTTTGGTAAAAGCAGAAGACATATACATAGATCTTCTCACAGACAGTGGCACAAGTGCTATGTCGCATTATCAGTGGGCAGGATTGATGATAGGGGACGAATCATATGCAGGATGTAGAAACTTTTTTCATCTTAAAGATACGGTAAAAGAACTTTTTGGATTTGAATACTTTGTGCCTACACATCAGGGAAGACCTGCGGAGAACATACTTTTTACACTGACGATAAAGCCCGGAGATTATGTTCCAAATAATATGCATTTTGATTCCACAAGAGCACATGTCATAGATAAGGGCGGAATTCCTGTAGACTTAGTAATAGATGAAGCCTATGACATAGAAAATGAGCATCCCTTTAAAGGGAATATGGACATCAGCAAGTTAGAAGACTTTATAAAAAAGGTGGGAAGGGAAAAGATTCCTCTCATCATGATTACTCTTACCAATAATACAGGTGGTGGACAGCCTGTTTCCATGAAAAATATAAGAGAAGTAAAAGAAGTGGCAGAAAAATACGGTATTCCCCTTTTCTTTGATGCAGCTCGCTTTGCAGAAAATGCGTTCTTTATTAAAGAGAGAGAAGCGGAATTTAGGAATAAAAGTATAAAAGAGATAGTTTTTGAAATGATGAGCTATGCAGATGGATTTACTATGTCCTGTAAAAAAGATGGTCTGGTAAATATCGGTGGTCTTTTGGCTATGCGGGACAAAACTCTTTTTGAGAGAGCAAAACAGCTTCTTATCCTTATGGAAGGTTTTCCTACATATGGGGGACTTGCAGGAAGAGACTTGGAAGCCCTTAGTATAGGACTAAGAGAGGTAATAGATGAAACATATCTTCACTGGCGGATAAGTCAAGTAAGATATCTCGGTCAGAAGTTAAGGAATGCGGGCATTCCTATTATTCTGCCCATAGGAGGACATGCGGTTTACATAGATATAAAAAGGTTTCTTCCACATATTCCTCAAAATCAATTCCCAGATAATGCATTTGCAACAAACCTTTATTTAGAAGCTGGGATAAGAAGTGCTGCCCTCGGAAGCACAGCGTTTGCAGAGAAAGACAAAAAAACCGGCAGGGTTAAGTATCCAAGATTAGAACTTGTAAGGTTGACCATACCGAGAAGGGTATATACAAACAGTCATATGGACTATGTTGCAGAGGCAGTCACAGAGCTTTATAAAAAGAGAGATCAAATAACAGGTCTTAAAATAGTATATGAACCAGAAGTGATGAGACATTTTTCCGCAAGATTTATGCCTATAGGGTAAGAAATGGATTTTCAACCATCTTATGAGCAATTCAAATCATTAGCAAAAGAAGGTACTATCATACCGATTTACAGAGAATTCTTGGGCGACATAGAAACTCCTGTTTCTGTGTATTTCAAGATAAAAGATAAAAAATTCTCCTATCTTCTTGAAAGTGCAGAGCTTGGAGAAGAAGGCAGATACAGTTTTATCGGATACAAGCCATATCTTGTTGTAAAAGCGTATGAAAAAGAAGTTCATGTGGAACATGAAGGAAAAAGTGAGGTGATCCAGCACCCTGGAAATCCTTTTGAAATTCTCAGGTCGCTTATGAAAAGATTTAAGCTAATAGATATGCCCGAGTTTGCTCCTTTTCAAGGAGGGTTTGTAGGTTATGTGAATTACGATCTTATAAGGAAGTGGGAGAGACTTCCCATGCTTTCTGCTGCTTCAGAGAGTCTTCCTGAGTTTATGTTTGTGGTATCAAGAAGGCTGATTGTATTTGACCACCTGACTCATACTATAAAAGTGGCAAGTTTCGCCTATGTAGAAGATGAAAAAAAGGTGGATGATGTATATAAAAATGCATGCGAGGATATAGAAGATACCATTAAAGAGCTTAGAGCACCGCTTCCTAATGTATGTGATGTGTCTCCCCTGTATGTATCAGATTTAAAGTCTAATTTTAAAAAACAGGAATTTGAAGATATAGTAAAAAAGGCAAAAGAATATATTGTTTCGGGAGACATCATACAAGTGGTTCTTTCTCAAAGATTTTCTGGTCAAATTCGTGGTGATGACTTTCAGCTATACAGACATCTCAGGAGCATTAACCCCTCCCCATACATGTTTTATTTGAATTTTGGCAAAATAAGGATGATAGGGGCATCACCTGAGACCTTGGTAAAACTTCGAGACAGAAAGATTGAGGTGAGACCAATAGCAGGAACAAGACCAAGAGGAAAAGACATAGAATCAGATAAGGCGCTTGAGATGGAACTTATATCTGATCCAAAAGAAAGAGCAGAACATATAATGCTTGTGGATCTGGGAAGAAATGATGTGGGTAAAGTGTCCATGCCAGCCACGGTCAGGGTGCCACGGCTTATGGAAATAGAAAAATACTCCCATGTTATGCATATTGTATCTGTGGTTGAAGGAATAAAAAGAGATGATGTGGACGAATTTGATGTTTTTATGGCCACATTTCCTGCAGGAACCGTTTCCGGAGCCCCGAAGATCAGAGCAATGGAGATAATAGCAGAACTGGAAGGCAGTGCGAGAGGTCCTTATGCAGGAGGTGTAGGTTACTTTGGTTTTAACGAAAACATGGATTTTTGTATCACCATAAGAACAATCGTTGTGATAGATGACAGAATCTTTATCCAAGCAGGGGCTGGAATAGTCTATGACTCTATTCCAGAGATGGAATATGAAGAAACTATACGGAAAAGTGGCGCAATGTTTAAAGCTATAGAAAGAGCTACAGGCAAAAAAGGGCTTTTTTCATGATACTGATGATAGACAATTATGATTCTTTTACCTATAACCTGGTACAGGCACTGGAGTCCTTAGGAAAAGAGATAGTTGTTTTTAGAAACGACCAGATAACTGTAGATGAGATAAAGAGATTGAATCCTTCCTGTATCGTTATTTCTCCTGGGCCTGGGACTCCATCTAAAGCGGGAATTTCAGTAGAATTGATTAAGAGGTTTGCTGCTCAGATTCCGATATTAGGAGTATGTCTTGGGCATCAGGCAATTGCGGAGGCATTTGGGGGAAAAATAGTAAGAGCACCCAGGATAATGCATGGTAAAACTTCCCTTATATATCATGATGGAAGAAGCATCTACAAAGGGCTTCCAAACCCATTTGAAGCGGTAAGGTATCATTCCCTGATAGTGGAGAGAGAAAGTTTGCCAGATTGTCTTGAAATTAGTGCGTGGACAGACATAGGCGAAATAATGGGGATAAGGCATAAAGAATATCCTGTAGAAGGGGTGCAGTTCCATCCCGAATCTATAATGACAAAAAAGGGAAACGAACTTCTCAGAAATTTTGTACATAGAGTATGCAAAAAAGAAGCAAAGATTGGTTAAGCATATCTTAAAAATGATAAGAAAGCTTATATCAAAGCTTGTAGATAGAAGAGATCTTACAGAATCAGAGATGGAGCAGGCTATCGAGTTTATAATGGAAGGGAAGGCAACACCTTCTCAAATAGCTTCTTTTATTACGGCTCTTAGAATGAAAGGGGAGACAGTGGATGAAATATGCGGTGCAGCAAAGGCTATGATAAAAAAGGCGCACACTATTCATATAAAAGAAGAACTTCTTCTTGATGTATGCGGGACAGGAGGAGATTCTTACAATACATTTAACATATCTACTGTTTGTGCATTTGTGCTGGCAGCAGGTGGGGTAAGGATCGCAAAACACGGCAATAGGTCTGTATCCAGTAAATGTGGAAGTGCTGATGTATTAGAGGCGTTGGGGGCAAAGATAGAGCTTTCTCCTGAACTTGTTAAAAAGTGCATAGAGCAGATAGGCATCGGTTTTCTTTATGCTCCCATATTCCATCCGGCTATGAAATATGCTGCTGTTCCAAGAAGAGAGATAGGCATAAGAACGATATTTAACATACTTGGCCCACTTACAAATCCCGCAAGGGTCAATGCTCAGGTGTTAGGCGTGTTTTCTCCTTCGCTTACAGAAAAGATTGCTCATGTTCTGAGGAAACTTGGGGTTAAAAAGGCAATGGTTGTGTCTGGAATGGACGGAATGGATGAAGTAAGTATATGTGCACCAAGCAGAATTTCTTATCTGAATGAAGGAAAGATAGAAAATTTTGAGATAGACCCGCAACATTTCGGTATAAAAAAGGCCACAGTAGAAGATATAAAAGGAGGAGATGCGAGCGAAAATGCCGAGATAATCCTAAAAGTACTTTCAGGAGAAAAAGGAGCAAAAAGGGATGCTGTTCTTATAAACTCATCCTTAGGCTTTGTAGTAACAGAAAAAGCAAGGGATATTCAAGAAGGGATAAAAATCGCAGAAGAAATAATAGATAAAGGATTGGCATTAAAAAAATTGAAAGATTTCGTGAGAGTTACAAAAGAATATGCTTCACTCCAAGCTTAAAGAGATACTGAAGCAAAAAGAGGAAGAGATAAAAGAGCTTAAAGGAAGGAGCTTTAAGTTTCACGAGCTTCCAAAAAGAAGCTTCTCAGAGGCTCTTTTATCAAAAGGGATAAGTCTTATTGCAGAAATAAAGTTTGCTTCACCAAGTGCTGGAATAATAAGGAGTGATCTGTCTGCTTTGGAGGTGGCAAAAATATATGAACAGCAGGGAGCAGCCGCCATATCTGTTCTTACAGAGAAGCACTTCTTTAAAGGAGATATAAGCTGGCTTCCAGAGATAAAGAAGTCTGTCTCTATCCCCGTACTGAGAAAAGACTTTATCTTAGATCCTATACAATTAGAAGAATCCAAAGCGTTTGGAGCAGATGCTGTTCTTATTATTGTAAGAACGGTTTCTAACAGCAGACTAAAAGAGCTGGTAAAAATAGCCAAGGAATTGGAATTGGAATGTCTTGTAGAGGTTCACAACAAAGACGAAATAAGTATGGCAGAAGATGTGGGAGCAAAGATTATAGGTATAAATAACAGAGACTTGGAAACCTTTAAGATAGATCTAAATCTTACCTTTACACTTGCTTCATATATACCAAAAGAATGTGTAAAAGTGAGTGAAAGTGGTATTAGCGAGCCAGATCATATAAAAAAACTGAAAGAAAAAGGGATAAATGCCGTTCTTGTGGGAACGGCTATTATGAAGAGTAAAAACATAAAACAAAAAGTGAAGGAGCTTGTGGAAGCGGGCAAAGATGGTTAGATTAAAGATTTGTGGGATTACATGTTTAGAAGATGCCTTTTTAGCTATAGATGCCGGTGCCGATGCTATAGGCTTTATATTTGTAGAAAAGAGTCCAAGGTACATATCACCTGAAGTGGCAAAAAAGATTATCTACTCTATTCCCCCTTTTGTTCAGACCGTGGGAGTGTTTTTGGATGAAGAGAAATCCGTTGTAAAGGAGATTTGTGACTTTTGTGGGCTTGACATGATCCAGTTTCATGGAGATGAAAGCCCTGAGTTTTGTAAGTATTTTATGCCAAAAAGTATAAAAGCTATAAGGGTCAAAGACGAGAAAAGCATAGAAAAGATCAATTCTTACAGGGGATGCGTAAAGGCGGTGCTTCTGGACACCTACAAAAAAGAGAAAGCTGGTGGTACAGGAGAAAGCTTTGATTGGCATCTTGCTATTAAAGCAAAAGAGTACGGCTTGCCCGTGATACTGTCCGGAGGGATAGGACCTGACAACATAAAAGACGCACTAACTATGGTTAAACCTTTTGCAGTAGATGTAAACAGCAAGCTTGAAATAAAGCCGGGAAAGAAGTCTCCTGAACTTATAAAAAAACTCAAAGAAGCACTAAATAGCTTTTATTAGCCTTTCCACTCCTTCTGGATCTTCTACATTAAATATACGTACAGAGCTATCTTTGGGAACAATTTTCTTCATCAATCCTGCAAGTACATTCTTGGGACCAACCTCTACGAATGTATCCACTCCTTGATCCAGCATTCTTATCATGCTTTCATACCATCTTACGGGGTTTATAAGCTGGGTTGCCATTATATTCCTTATTAACCGGGGATCTTCTTCTTCCTTTGCGGTTGCATTAAATATTATCTTTGAGGAAGGTTTTGAAAATGGAATTTTCTCTAAGAACTGTCTGAACTCAGAGACCGCATCTTTCATAAGTTCACTATGCCAAGCTCCGCTTACCTTAAGAGGAATAGCTTTGGCTTTATTTTCTTTTGCTATTTTCACCGCTTTCTTTAAAGGTTCTTGCTCTCCTGTTATAACTATCTGTTCTTTCGTATTATGATTGGCAATAGCCAAGACCCCGTGATCTCTTGCTTTGTCCACAATTTCCTGCACTTTTTTTATGTCCAAACCTATTATGGCAGCCATTGCTCCCGGCTTTTTGGAAGACTCCCTGTGCATAAGTGCTCCCCGTACCTTTACAAGTTTGATAGCATTCGATGGTTCTAATACACCCGCAGAAACAAGAGCTGAATATTCCCCCAAGCTATGTCCTGCTGATACATATGGTTGAATTCCAGCTTTGTTTAGAACCTTTAAACAAGCAAGACTGACTGCTGTAATTGCAGGTTGTAGATTTTCTGTAAGGGTCAGCTCTTCTATCGGGCCTTCAAAACAGAGCTGAGAAATGGATTTTTTACATATTTCATCTGTCTGCTCAAATATTTCTTTTGTTTCAGGATATGCTTCTAAGATCTTTTTTCCCATTCCGACATATTGAGAGCCTTGCCCAGGGAAAAGAAAAGCTACTTTATGCATGTC
Organism: uncultured Desulfobacterales bacterium; assembly: GCA_964393645.1. Lineage (GTDB taxonomy): Bacteria > Desulfobacterota > DSM-4660 > Desulfatiglandales > JALVZP01 > JALVZP01. The sequence goes on from CAYMUI010000081.1 coordinate 27,870, forward strand.
TTTTCCTAACTTAAAACTTTTTGGGCTCACCTAACTTTTTTCTTAAAAGTTGATCCAGGACTATCTCGTATTCTCTTGAGCCAGGAATAATATTTTTATTGTGTGAAAGCTGCTGGATGATTTCTTGTTCGATTTTTTCGAACTCTGCATAACTTTTATTCAGGATACTGTTTATAGTTTCATATATCTTGTCGTCTGTGCCGTATATCTCTTCTACATCAGGATGGTCAATAAGAATCTCAAGTACATATTGAGTCATATATAAGGAAATTGGATCTGGCTTGGGGACCAGATCCCTGATAGGAGATACAAAATACTGAAATTCAAAATCAGAACTTCTAAGCGCCTTTTTTAATCCATCTGCAAGGGCTTTAGAAATAGCGTTAGGGTTTTTGGTTTCTAATATCTTGCTGGTTATTAAAGCCTGGGTGAGCTTATTACTTATTTCATCCATCTTAAATCTAAAGAATCTTTCTCTTTGAAACCATAACTGTCTTTCTAACCTATCCAAGTGTTTTATTATCCTGTTTTGAACCCTGTCACCATCTAATGGTTGCATCTTTTGTCCTCACTCTTTTTTATCTTTATCCTGTGTTTTTTTCTCAGACTTTGCTCCATTATCTTTATCTTTTTGTTTTGCTTTTGATCCATAATCAGTTACATACCATCCTGTTCCTTTCAAATGAAAGGTGCATTGAGAGATAAGTTTTTTCATTTTTCCGTGACATCTTTCACATTCTTCAATTGGAGGATCGGAGAATTTCTGCATTATTTCTACTCTGTGACCACAGTTGGTACATTCGTATTCATATATAGGCATTTTATCACCTCCTTAGTGCTGTTTCTGTTCTGTTGAAAGAATTGCAAAACAGATTCAACACATAATTAAGATTAGGTATCATAACAGAATTTAGTATGTCAAATGTTATCGCATTAACTATTGCCTCTTCTTGAACTTTTGCGCTTTGAGGAGCATTAAAACAAGCATAATAATTACAAAATCTTACTATATGAACCAGTTCGTGGGTAAGAATATAAACAAGAAAAGGAAGCAAAGATAAGTTCTTATTATTCAGTAAAGTGCTCAGAATCACATGGTCTTGAAGGCAGATAAGATAAACTCCTATTATCCTTTGAGGAATACTGTTTAAATCCTTAATCGTATCTTTGCAAAGAAGCGCAAAAGCATTATTTATTACCTGATGTTTACTTAGGGATATAAGAGTCTTAAGGTCATATTTGTGTTTGTTTTTCCATTCATCTGTTGAAAACTTGTAAAAGTTTGCTGTTAAATCTTCTGCAATCTCTAAGGCTTCTGCTATTATTTTGAAATCTCTTTTTGTGAAGCGTAAAACCTTCATCCATAAAAGGCAGGTAATAAATTAGTGGCGGTGACAGGACTCGAACCTGTGACTCTGCGGATATGAGCCGCATGCTCTACCAACTGAGCTACACCGCCACTCCCTTTAATATAATAACCAAATTGCCCGCTTTGTCAATAGATCATGCGAGAGGTGGGACTCGAACCCACACGGGACACCCCACTGGATCCTAAGTCCAGCGCGTCTGCCAGTTCCGCCACTCTCGCAATTCTTCATTAAAGATAACAAAAGCCTCTTTTTGTTTCAAGTGTCAAATATTCCTCAGGTATTAGTGTAGTAAGTAGAAAAAAGATTATTAGTCCATATCAGAGCATCCAAGTAACAAGTCTGCAGCCTGTCTTCAGAATACCCTATCTTTTTTACCAACCAAGAAATCTTTCCAAGTTCCATGTTTTCATAACTTTTTATCAATTCGATTATGTTGCCTAAGAATGTATCCTTACCTAAGATTCCACTTCTTATTTCTTCATCAAGAGGGATAGTTTTTAATATTTCTTCTAAGGGCTTATTTAAGATAGCATCCATAAGAGAAAACATGCCTACGGTAAATGCCTTTTCTGTTAATTCTGCTTTGCCCATATCTTGGACAATATTTTCTGCATACTTAGCTCTTAAAGTAGATTGAATCAACAGTTCTGCCGGCTTGTCAATTCCTATCTCAGATATGATTATTAAATTAGTCCATCTTTTTAGTTCATTTTCTCCTATCATAAATGCGGCATGCTTAACACTTGAAATAGGAGACCTAAAACCAAAAAAAGCAGAATTTATAAATCTTAACAACTTCCAAGACAAAGCTACATCTGAGGATATAATATCTATTATTTTTCCTATATCTCCTATCTGAATCTCTTGCATGATCTTTAATAGATAAGCCTTATAAGGAGAAATATCTTTGCTCGTGACGAGCTGGGGCTTACTAAAGAAAAACCCTTGAAAATAGTCAAAACCTATTCTTAAAGCCTCATCAAATTCTTGCATTGTTTCTAATTTTTCTGCCAACAGCATCTTTCCTTTCTTTTTGAAGTAATCTATTATTCCTTTGGCTTTTTTGATAGGAGTATCTATAAGATCTATTTTTATAATGTCTGCCAATTCGATCAGCGATTCGATCCCTTTTCTGAAAAAGAAATCGTCTAATGCCAGTGTAAACCCCTCTTTTTTGGCTTTTTCACATGTTTTGATCAGATCTTTACTTATTTCCACATCTTCTAAGATTTCTATAACTATCGTCTCTTTTGGCAGCAACTTATAATAATCCTTTAAAAGAAGCTCTGTGCCGAAGTTTATAAATGCCTTATTAAGGCCTACCACATTTTCTAATCCTACTGAAATTAGGGAGTTGATTACTGTTAGTGTTGCGAATTTTCCATTTACAGTATGGTCAAATTCCTTGGAATCTCGAGAAGCTCGAAACAACAGCTCATATCCCACAGTTTTTTGGCTTCTATTTAAAATCGGCTGTCGAGCAAGGATCTTATCAGCAATTATTTTTTTATTTCTGTCATTATATGTTTGATCCATTTTTTCAAAGCTTTTAGGTTTCTTCTGTATATATAAGGACAGCTTTTATTTGATTTTCTTCCTCCAGATTTCCTCCCACTGCAGATGCAAATACCCCGATTGTTGCCATAAATTTTGCAAAATGGAGATATGAAAACTGGGTCTCACTAAGGCCAGCCCACGAGCTAAGTATATTCTCGGGTAAAACAAAGGTAATTGCTAAAGATATTAGAAAAAGTATTACCCAGTAAATAGCCATGCCACTTATCAGTGTGCCTATTAAGACAATTTTCGATCTAGCAGTCTGCTCCATCAATTTATCAGATCGAGCTATTTCTTGAAAGTTCTGTCCAAAGTATATAGAAAGAGTTCCTATTATTATGACAGATACTATAGAAATGTCTAAGTACAAAGGTGATATGGCCGCACCAATTTCCCAAGCCTCTGCTGTTAAAAAGAGAAACATAAGAGAAACTGCGGTAGCTGTTACAAAACGACCGAGATGCAGAATCATAAATAATGTTTTTGAAAAAAATATGCAGTCTGGGATCAGCAATACTAATATTTGAATCTTTTCAGCTTCATCCCAATCATCTAGTCCTTCTGGGCCCCAAAACTTTCTTTCCATCATAACGGTCTTATTTTTATGTTCAAGCCCCCACAGGTGTCCAAGCACATGTTTTGCTAAAATAAGCAAGGCCTTCTTTGCCATTGAAG
>CAYMUI010000082.1:0-44196 GCA_964393645.1 uncultured Desulfobacterales bacterium
ATTTTCTGTAATTTACGCATACTTTGATGCAGGAGACTTTGTTACTCATAATGTGGACAACAATGACGCTCAACACATTTTTTTACAGTTTGAATATAAGTTCTCTTTAAATTTAAAACTCAAATAAAATCCCTTTTCTTCCTCCAAATCGGTATGATATACAATAAATCCTAACTAAGGTGGTGAGGTGTATAAATTATGCCGATTTTGAGAGTAGCGCAGGCACAAATAAACCCCATTGTAGGAGATTTTGAATACAATACGCAAAAGATACTCCAATACATAGAAGTGGCAAAAAGACAGCTTGCAGACATAGTTGTTTTTCCAGAGCTGTGTTTGTGCGGATATCCACCTGAAGATTTGCTTCTGAAACCCAGTTTCTTAGAGACCAGTATGAAAGCGATAAAAGATCTAAGTCTTTTCATTAAAGACATAATAGCAGTGATAGGCTATCCTGACTATCAGGATGGAAAAGTTTACAATGCAGCCGCTATTATACAAGACAAAAAGATCCTTTCAGTTTATCACAAGATGGAATTGCCAAATTATGGTGTTTTTGATGAAAAAAGGTATTTCAAGGAGGGAAAAAGATTAATAGCATTAAGAATGGGAGATCTTGTTATTGTCCCTACTATATGTGAGGACATATGGATTGAAAACGACTTGCCAGAAAGATTTGTAAAAGAAGTGAGAGCAGATCTGGTTATAAATCTTTCTGCCTCTCCATTTCACGCTGGAAAGTTTCAATTACGAGTGGATGTAGGAAGAGGGTTTGTTAGAAGAACAGGCTGTCCCCTTTTTTTTACAAATCTTGTAGGTGGTCAAGATGAACTGGTATTTGACGGAGGAAGTTTTGCGCTCAATTCGAATGGAGATCTCATCTCATGTGCAAGAAGATTTTGCGAACATATCCTTTTTACGGATATGGAGATAAAAACCGAGAAAAAAGAGGTAAAAAAGGGGGAAGTAGTGGAAGTCAATTTCTTTTATAAGCACAGAGAACCTGTAGAAACCTACCTGGCTGATAAGGTTTCACCCCTTGAAGAGATCTACTACGCTCTTGTTCTCGGTACACGAGATTATGTAAATAAAAACGGTTTTAAAAAGGTTCTCATAGGCTTAAGCGGGGGAATAGATTCGTCTCTTGTAGCAGCAATTGCTGTGGATGCACTCGGAAGTGAGAATGTAATAGGTGTGACAATGCCGTCAAAGTTTACTTCTTCTGAGACCTTAACAGATGCGGAAAGACTGGCAAAAAACTTAGGGATAAAACTGATTAAATTAGAAATATGGTCCATATATGAAGAGTATCTCAAGGTACTAAGCAAAGTATTTGATACTTCTGTTCATACAGTTGCACATGAAAACTTACAAGCCAGAATAAGAGGAAACTTGCTTATGGCACTGTCCAATAAATTCGGATACTTGGTTTTAACCACAGGAAATAAAAGCGAAACTGCGGTAGGTTATTGTACGCTATACGGTGACACTGCGGGTGGTTTTGCTGTAATCAAAGATGTTCCAAAGATGATGGTTTACGAATTGGCAAGATTTGTAAATCGTATTTGGGCAAGAGAGGTAATCCCAGAAAGCGTTATAAAGCGTGCCCCAACTGCAGAACTAAGACCCAATCAAAAAGATGAAGATTCTCTTCCTCCCTACCGTATCTTGGATCAGATAATCCACGCTTATGTAGAGGAAGATAAAGGAGTTGATGAAATAATAGAGAAAGGATTTGATCCTGAAGTGGTGAGAAGTGTCATAAAAATGATAGACAGAAACGAATACAAAAGAAGACAAAGCCCTCCAGGAGTGAAGATTACTCCAAAGGCATTCGGTAAAGATTGGCGGTTTCCAATTACAAATCGATATATGAAGGCATAAAATGAAATCCCAAAATGTAAAGCAAAGGATCGCAGAAATAAACAATGAACTTTTGGCCATTATATTGAAAGCAAAGTTGTTTCCATTTTTGGAAACCTCTCTGCTCAATGAGATGGAAAAAAGATGCAGAGATGTAGAAATACAGATCAAAGAAGAGCTGTTTAGAATCGCCATTGTAGGGGCTATAAAGTCTGGCAAAAGCACCTTGAGTAATTACCTTTGTCAGGGAGATTATCTGAAGAGAGGAGCGGGTATTATAACCTCGTTTATCACCAAGGTAAGAAAAGGAGAAGATTTAAGAGCAGTTATCAAGTTAAAAAGCTGGCAACAGATAAACAGAGAAATGGATTTATCTATAAAAGAGCTTTCTTTGTATGAAAAAGAGCTTAATTCTTTGCTGCCATTTGACTTAAGGGATGATAACAAAAGAGAACAACTAAACAGGATAGTAAAAAATTTCGACCTTGATATTATCCTAAAAGACGGTTCGCATGACATAAATTATCTTACTCTTTCCCTTTACCTCAAAGGCTATGAAAAGGTAAAAGAGCTTATCTCTGAAAAGGAGAAAAGGCTGATATACAAGAGAAGCGAATTTAAGAATTACGAAAAATTCGTAGCTGAAGACAGCTTAGCAGTATATCTGAAAGATGTCTTCATAGAGGTAGATACAGGGCTATTTGATGAATCCACAGAAATTGCAGATTGTCAGGGAAGTGATTCTTCAAATCCTATTCATCTCATTATGATTCAAGAACATCTCGCCTTATCTCAGCTCGTGATATATGTGATTAGCAGCAGAATGGGATTAAGAGAGGCGGATATGAAGTTTCTTCAAATTATTAAAAAAATGGGAATGATGGAAAATATGCTTTTTGTATTAAACTGCGACTTTGATGAACATAACTCCTTAGAAGATGTGTTTAGAGTGCTAAATAAGGTGAAAGAAGAACTCACAATATTTACTAATTCTCCAAATATATTTACTTTTTCAGCCCTCTTTAATCTCTTAAACGAAGTCGAAAAGTCTGGGCGTGGAAGTCTTGAAAAAAAGGAACTTTTAAGGCTTTCTCAGTGGAAAAGTGATGTTTCGCTTGTAGAATTCTCTAATAATGAGACTCAAAGATTTTTGGATTACTTAAACACAGTCACAAATCAAAAACATCTTCACGCCTTAAAAGTATGGCTTGAAAGACTTTTTTTTATAAACTCTGGCCTGTTGGATTGGATCAGTATAAGCAAAAATATTATCCTGGGAAACAAGACCAAAGCAGAAAAGCTAATAAAGAAGGTAAATGAACGGAAGGAGGCCTTAGATAAAATTGTTCTCCTTGTGGAAGCCACCCTTAAAGGAGCTACTTCTGAGCTTAAAAACGAAATAAAAAGGCAGATTGACAAGTTTTTTCATAAAGATGAAAAAATCGTCTCGTCTTTAAGGTATTTTATAGAAAACTTTTATATTCCATATGACAAGTACTTAGAGATAGTTCAACATCCAAGTCTGACCCATGCTCAATATTTAGTATTTCGCTACTACAAAAGAGCTGTAGATTCTTTCATTGTTCAAGAGATAAACCCACAGATCGTGCATTTTGTAAAAGAGCTGGATCAAAAGATCCATGAGGCTTTTGTTTCCGTAATAGAACCATACTGGAAGATGATCTCCGAAATTTTAGATAAAAGCTACAGCGTAAGTTCACATCTACTTTTGGATCCACATCAAATAAAAGAGATACATAACATACGGCCACCTTCTGTTAAGTCTGCTCTTGAGTATAATAAAGTCTTAAGCACAGAAACAGTGGTAAGGTTTGGAATGTATAAGCTATTGGATTTCTTGGCCGGAGTTGTAAAAAAGAAAAAAGCTGATCCTATCAAAGAAAAGATAGCGGCTTTAGAGAAGGGGTTAAAGAAGATAAAGACCCAAACCATGAATTCCATTTTATTTGCCTTTCTAAACTATAAGGAAAACCTCAAGTATCAATACGCACTTGTACTGATAGATGCCTATGAAAGACGGCTGATGGAAAGAGTGCGAGAGTTTCTTAAAAAAGAAACGGAAGAATTTTTAAGAACAGAAGAAAAGATAAAAAAAGAAAGCTTTAACAGAGACTCTGTTCTTGATGAACTTGTTGATATGGAAGAAAAGCTTGGAAGAATCAAATCCTACATTGAAAAGTTAGGAAATTCTGGAAGCTTAACCCACTTGTTAAAATAAAATGTATAATCACCGGTCTTGGTAGGAGTTATCTTTTTGTACCTTACATGTCCCTTCTCATCCACTTCTTTTATGACTATTCTTTTATCTAAAACTGCTGTCCACTTCGTTACATAAAGAAATGTATATGGCTGGTCTCTGGCTATTATCTTGTGTAACATGTGACAGTATTTTATTCTTTTCCTTTCGTCATATTCTTGTCTGATCTTTACTATTAAATCATCTGCTTCTTTGTTTTTGTAACCTACAAAATTGAGCTGATATGGATGGGTTTGGCTTGAATGAAATATTTGAAATAGATCGGGTTCTATTCCCATACTCCATCCTAAAACAACCGCATCAAAATCATGCTGATTGATCCTTTTTAGAAGGATTGACCATTCCAATAGTTCTGTTCTCACATCAATGCCTATCTTTTTCCAAGACTCCTGAGCGATGGCGAGTATAGCTTTTCTTATGTCGTTTCCATTGTTTGTAATAAGTGTAAATTGTAATTTTTTACCATTCTTTCTAAGCCAACCATCTTTTCCTCTTTTCCATCCTGCTTTTTCCAAGATTTTAAGTGCTCTTTTCGGATCATAGGGCAAGGGTTTTATAGAATGATCGTAATAATCAGTTTGTTTTACAAAAGGGCCTGTGATTCTTTCTGCCTGACCGTACAGAACATACTTTATTATCTTGTCCACATCTATGGCCATACCAAGCGCCCTTCTTACTCTTACATCATTAAAAGGGGGCTTTCTCATATTATATCCTATGTAAGTGTATCCAAAAGAAAGCCCAGAGAATGCTTGAAACCTTGGATCTTTTTTAAGTCCTTCCACTTGATGTGGAAGCACATTGTAGTGATCTATTGTTCCAGCATAAAATTCCATCTCTTGAGTAAGTGGATCAGGTATTACCCTAAATATATATGTTTTGTAATTAGGAGGTCCTTCCCAATACTTTTCAAATCTTTTCAACACGATAAACTGATCGGACTTCCATTTGACAAACTTGAATGGGCCACACCCTATAGGATGTCTGTTAAAACTGCTATTTCTTATAGAAAAGTCCTTTGGATCTATACCCTTAGAAATGGCTTCCTTTGCAAGTGCTTCTTTATTTAAAAGATGTTCCGGAAGTATTCCTATCTGCCATGTACTTAGAGCAGGTGAATATAATCTCTTATATGTCACCTTTACAGTAAAAGGATCTAATACTTCCACTTTTTTCACTGGTTCAAAATCAGAGATTCGTGGAGACACATTCTTAGGATCCATTATGGCCTCATAGGTGAACTTTACATCCTTAGCTGTAAACGGGTATCCATCGTGGAAAACAACCCCTTTTCTTAAATGAAACAGGATTACTGGATTGTGCTCAAAAGGTGGGAAGATACAGTCACATTTTTTAGCAAGCTTGTGAAATATGTCCGGATCTACTTTCTTTAAGATAAGTTTTATCTTAGCCTTCCCTTCTTTTCTTTGCACTACTGAGACTGAACTTATTTCAGATAGATCCTTTGCCACCGCTTTAAGATGAGAAATACGATCTTCTTTTGTCCAGAGATATGCTTCTTCATATATCTTCCACGACTTAGCAAGTCTTCCTCTGAAGTTCAGGTTTTCATCTCTGTCTACGAGCCCTTCAAATACAAGAGATTCTATTTGTGCACTTGCGCTGTCGGCTGAAAGGATCGGATTTAGTATTACAGCATCTGCAGATGAAGCAGTAATGTATTCTGTCAATCGCTTCGGGTTCCCTTTTGTTTGTTCTTCATAAGTAGGAACCCAGAAATAGCTTTGCATCAGTAAAATTAACAGGACAGCAGGGGCTAACAACAAAAACCTTTTTGTCCACATATTAGCTTGACCTAATATTGGCCTATGATTATCCTTAGGGTAGGATCATACCAGAACCAAAAAAATATATAAAGGTTAAGGGAAGATGGGAGGGAAAGATTACTATAAAATATTAGGCGTTCCGAGAAATGCCTCTCAGGAAGAGATAAAAAAAGCTTACAGGAGGCTTGCTTTAAAGTATCACCCTGACAGAAACAAAGGCAACAAAGAGGCAGAGGAAAGATTTAAAGAAATAAACGAGGCATATGCTGTACTGGGCGATCCTGAAAAAAGGCGTCAATATGACATGCTGGGAGCTGACGGTTTCCAGAGCAAGTTCAGTCAGGAGGACATATTCAGGGGATTTGATTTTGAAAGCATATTCAAAGACTTTGGAATAGGTTTTGGAGGAAGGGTAAGAGATATATTTAGCGAACTTTTTAGAGACTTCGGCACAGGCTTTGACTCTGGTTTTGAAAGACGCCAGACTTATCATACCGGCATAAAAGGAAGAGACCTTATATATGAGCTTCCTGTAAGCTTAGAAGAAGTAGCTAAGGGGGCAAAGAAGACTATAAGTTACAATGCTGGCGGAAGACAGGAAACAATCTCCATAAACATACCCGCCGGTATAAAGGACGGTCAAAAACTGAGAGTTAGGGGAAAAGGAGAGCCAGGTCCTTACGGAGGACCGAGAGGAGATCTTTATGTTCAAATAAAAGTACTGGAACACCCGCTTTTTAAAAAAGAAGGGGATGACATCTTTTATAAACAAAGGATAAAATTTTCAGACGCAGTTTTTGGTACAGAAATAGAAGTGCCTACCGTATATGGTAAGAAGCTAAAATTGAAGGTTCCACCAGGAACTCAATCTGGCGCAAAACTCAGAATAAAAGGTTATGGTCTGCCTCGTTCAGATGGCAGAGGAAAAGGAGATCAATATGTAGAAATCCACATAAGTGTGCCAAAACAGTTGACAAAAGAACAAGAGCAAGCAGTACTGGCACTGAGAAACGCGGGATTATAACTGCATGAAGGCTATATGTGTGTTTTCTGGCGGTTTAGACAGCATGCTTTCTGCACAGATAATTCGGAGTCAAGGGATTGAAGTAATCGGGGTTTTTTTTAAAACCCCCTTTTTTACTCCAGAAAAAGCTATAAAATTTTCACAACTTATAAATCTTCCTCTTAAGATCGTGGACATTACAGAAGATCATCTTAAAGTAGTTAAAAGTCCAAAGTATGGATATGGAGAAAATATGAATCCCTGTATAGACTGCCACGCCCTTATGTTTAAGTATGCTCGGGAGCTTATGGAACAGGAAGGGGCAAGTTTTGTTATTTCTGGAGAGGTACTGGGTCAAAGGCCAATGTCTCAAAATAGAAAAGCCTTATACATCATAGCAGAGGAAAGTGGATTGGGAAGACTACTTTTAAGACCGCTTTCTGCAAAAAGACTTCCCATCACGATTCCAGAAGAAAAAGGATGGGTAAAAAGAGAATTGTTGTTAGGCATACATGGTAGATCCAGAAAACCCCAGATAGAACTTGCCAAAAAATATGGCATAGTAGATTTTCCTTCTCCAGCAGGTGGATGTCTTCTTACAGAAAAAAATTTTTCTAAGAGGTTAAAGGACCTGATAGAACTGAAGGAAGATTTTGATGTAAGAGATATAGAGCTACTCAAACTTGGCAGACACTTTAGAGTAGATAAACACACAAAGATTATAGTGGGAAGAAATAAAAGAGAAAATCAGAAGTTAAAGGAACTTCGTAATTCAGAAGAACTACTTTTAGAACCTAAGCAAACTTCCGGGCCTGTGGTGTTGCTGAGCGGAAATAAAACCGAAGAAAATATTCGTCTGGCTTTGGATATTACTGCTACTTATTCTGACGCCCGATCAGGACAGCAGTTAGAAATAGTTGTTTGTTTTCCTTCTTACACCAAGATATTAAAAGGAAAAGCCCATGAAAAAAGAGCTTTTCATGGGCTTTTAGTAAATTAACTATCTCACCACAACCACCGGGCAGTGGGCATAAAGAACCACTTTTTCTGCGACACTTCCTAAAAGGAGTTTCTTAAGAGGGCTTCTTCCTCTTGTCCCTATTATTATTGATACATAATCTCCTTCTTCGGCTATTCTGACTATTTCTTCGGCCACAGGGCCTACAGCTATTTTAGTGTCCACATCCTTTGCTCCGTTTTCTTCAGCAAGCCTTTTCGCCTCTTCCAGTATTTTCTTTGCCTGTTGCTCTCTAAGATAGTATTTCCATGTTTCCGGCACCTTGTCGTATCTGATTATGTCTTCTAAAACATGTAAAAGTGTCAAATGAACCCCTGTCTTTGCAGCAAAACGAGCCGAAAGTATTACAGCTTTTTTTGATACTTCTGAACCGTCCACTGCCACAAGACTTTTTAGTTTTTTTTCCTTTTTCTCTTCCATAATTACCTCCTTTTGGGAATATCTAATTAATCCTTTACAAAAAAATACTTAAATGGTCAAATCCTTTTTCAAATTTCTATTCTCTAATTAGCTTTACCAAAGATACATCTAATAGCTTATTTTCCGAACATGTAAGCATTTAAACGACTTGTCAGTGTATTTTTATACAAAGATTGACAAAGAATATAGCTCGTGTTAATGATTTGTTAAAAAAATACGAGGAGAGCAGGTATGAGTGATGTGTTACATGTCACAGACGATAGCTTTGAACAGGAGATACTAAAGTCTGAGATTCCCGCAATGGTGGATTTCTGGGCAGATTGGTGTGGTCCTTGTAAGATGATAGGACCTATAATAGAAGAGCTGGCAAAAGAATATAAAGGAAAAGTAAAGATAGCCAAGATGAATGTAGATCAAAATCAAAAAACTCCTGCAAGATTTGGTATAAGAAGCATACCAACACTTATATTTTTTAAAAATGGAGAAGTAGTTAATGTAATAATAGGAGCTCAGCCAAAAGAAATCCTCAAGTCTGCATTGGAGAAACTTCTTTAAAATGGAAGATACGGTAATAATAGGGGCAGGGCCTGCAGGACTTACAGCCAGCATTTATGCCATAAGAGCAGGCCTTAAGATAAGACTCTTTGAAAAGGCGGTACCGGGTGGGCAAGCTGTAAATACGGATTGGGTGGAAAACTATCCGGGTTTTCCAAAGGGTATTGCTGGCTTTGAGCTTGTGGATAGAATGAAAAAACAGGCAGAGTTTTTAGGGATAAGTATAGAAAACGAGGAAGTAAAAGCACTTGATCTAAAAGGAAAAATAAAAAGGGTAAAAACAGAGAAAGAAGAAATAGAAACAAAGACTGTGATCATATGTTCTGGTTCAACTCCCAGAAGGTTGGGAATAGAAGGAGAAGAAAAACTTATTGGAAAAGGTGTTTCTTTTTGTGCCACATGCGACGCTCCATTTTTTAGGGGTCAAGAAGTAGCGGTTATAGGTGGAGGGGATTCCGCGGTTCAGGAAGCAATTTATCTTACCAAGTTTGCAAGAAAGGTTCATCTTATCCACAGAAGAGATAAGCTCAGAGCAACAAAGCTACTGCAAGAAAGGGCTTTTAAACAAGAAAAGATAAATTTTATCTGGAATAGTGTGCCGGTTAGGATTGTGGGAAAAGAAGCGGTGGAAGGTTTAGAGTTAAAGAATTTAAAAGATGATACTATCTCTTACCTGCCTGTAAAGGGAGTATTTGTATTTGTTGGTTTGAGCCCTAATACATATTTTCTAAACCAGCAGCTTAAGACAGATGAAGCAGGGTTTTTAATAACGGATTCTAACATGCAAACCTCTGTTAAAGGGGTGTTTGCAGCAGGGGATGTGAGATCAAAAATACTCAGACAAATATCCACTGCTGTTGGGGATGGTGCGATTGCCAGTTTTTCTGCAGCAAGATATGTTGAAGAGATGCAATGAGATCCTTTTATGTTTTTTTCGTTCTACTTACCTTCATCTTTTTTGCAAGCTGTGGTCCACCTCCTAAGCAGATAAAAAAAGAGAAAACCCCTGAAGAACTCATGAAAGAAGGTTTAAGGGATATGAAAGATGGATTTTACGAAGGGGCTATAGAAGTGTTTCAGCAGATAAAAGATAAGTATCCTTACAGTAAGTATGTTATTATTGCAGAGTTAAAAATAGCGGATGCACTTTATTTTAAAGGAAACTATGATGAGGCATATGAAGCATATTCAGAATTCGAAAAACTTCATCCAGTAAATCCAAACATTCCGTATGTAATATACCAAAAGGGCATGTGTCATTTTGAAAGAGTTTCCACTGTGGATAGAGATCAATATCATACAAAAAAGGCAAAAGAGGAATTCGAAAGACTTATAAGAAGATTTCCTGATTCTGAATATGCCAGGATTGCCAAGTGGAGACTCAGAAAGTGCTATGCAAATCTGGCAAAACACGAGCTTTATGTAGCTGATTTTTATTTTAAAATGAAAAAGTATAAAGCAGCCCTGCAGAGATATAGATACGCTATTATGCACTATCCAGATGTAGGCCAGTATTACAAAGCACTGAAAGGGATCGAACTTTGTAAGAAAAAGTTAGAAAAAGAAAAGGTACTTATAGCAAAAGAAGAAAAGAAAGAACTGGTAGAGGTAAAAAAGAAGATAGAAAGGTGCCTTCCGTGTGAAAGGATAAGAAGAGGAAGACCTCCTGCTCTTGAAGAGGAAATGAGAAAACACACTCTGGGGAGGTAAGGGACATGCCCATATATGAATTTTATTGCCCTGAATGTCACATGATATTTAACTTCTTCTCAAGAAGGGTTAATACAAGCAAGATTCCCTGCTGCCCCAAATGTAAGAAAACAAGGCTACAGAGAAAGATGTCAATATTTGCCACTTCACACAACCTAAAAGAAGAGGAAGGAGCGGATCTTCCAGACATTGATGAGAGCAAGATAGAAAAAGCGATGGGCGCTTTGGCAAGAGAAGTTGAAAATGTGGATGAAGAAAGGCCCGAACAGGCTGCTAAGCTGATAAGAAAACTCACTGATATGATGGGGCTTAAGCTTAGCCCTGGCATGGAAGAGGCGGTAAGAAGAATGGAAAAAGGGGAAGATCCCGAAAAGATAGAAGAAGAACTGGGAGATGTATTGGAAGAGGAGGATCCGTTTGTTTTAAAAGAAAAAATAACAAAGGTTTTAAAATATAAAAAGCCCCCTGCAGTTGATGAAACTTTATATGAACTATAAGAGTTCAGCTATATGCCGGATTTGTACAGGCAAAGAAAACCTTTTTATACCTTCTGCTATCTGAAGCATACATCCAGGGCATTCCGTAGCAACTATATGGGCTTCTGTTTTTTTAATAGATTCTATTTTTTTCTCTTGAAGTCTTAGACTTATATCTCTGTGAGTGATTCCAAATGCTCCTCCAAGTCCACAGCACATATCCGCATTTTCCATTTCCACGAATCTTATTCCAGCAATTGAATTGAGCACCTTTCTGGGTTCTTCATATATTCCCTGATGCCATTTCATATGACAAGGGTCGTGATATGTTACGACCAAATTAGAGACCTTAGAATTTATGCTTACTTTTTCTTTTATTAAGAATTCGGAAAATCCTACTACCTTAGAAGAAATGTTTTCGGCTAATCTTTTCTTATCCGCCTCTTTAAACCAATCTTTGTATCCTCTAAGTCCAGATACACATGTGGCACACGCAGTAATAATTAGTTTGTATTTTGAAAGGATCTTCATATTTTTTAAGGCTATCTTTTTTGCCGTATTTGTGTCTCCTGCACAGTAAACCGGATATCCACAGCATAAAAGCCCCTGTGGATATTCCACATTCAAGCCCAAGTTTTTGAAAAGCCGTAAAACCTTCTCTCCTACCTGCGGATATATGAATTCAAAAGCACATCCTGGAAAAAAGGCTATTTCACTGTTTTGTTCTTCTTGAACCAAAAACCTTTCTCTTAAAAATGGCTTTCTTAATTTTGGAATAGAAATAGGTCTTGAAACCAGAAAAAAAGAGTCAGCGAGATGCCTTAAGGGAGGAGCATCTTTCTTGGATAGCCCGGGCACATGGGAAATAAGCCTTAACAAGCCCGTAAGAAGTCCTCTTTTGTGAAGAAGCAATTGATACACAATCTTTTGAATAATACCGAGACCACTTTCTTCTACAAAACTGCTTCTGGCTTTTAGGGTAATCTCTACATTTGGAACCTTTGCGGGACATACTGATTGACATCTACCACACAGGATGCAGAAATAAAGAGCTTCTTTGTAAGAAATGACATTTGGAATAAGGCCTTTTAGCCAAGTGTTTATAAGCATATTTCTTCCTCGTGCCACATGGGTTTCTACCCGGTCTGTAAGATAGACAGGGCATACGGACATGCAAAACCCACATTTCATGCATGTTTCCGCGCTTTTTACCATATCTTTCCCGGATTGAGTATGCCTTTAGGATCGAATACCTTTTTTATGGACTTGAGTAGTTCGAGCTGTCTGGGAGGAAGTGTTTTTTTTAAAAAATCTTTTTTTTCAAGCCCTATTCCGTGTTCACCGGAGATTGCTCCTTCCAACTCTAAAGCAGAACTGAATATCTCTTCCACTGCTTTTTGTGCTTTTTTGTAATGGTTCTTATCTTTTGCATTAGTAAGAACACTGGGGTGTAGGTTTCCGTCTCCGGCATGTCCTACTATTACAATAGTAAGCCCGTACTTTTCTGATATTTCTCTTATTTTAAGGATCAATTCAGGCAACCTTTTTGGAGGAACAACAACATCTTCGGCAAGTACAGTTGGAGCATGACTAAATATTGCAGAAAATCCGGCTCTTCTGGCATTCCATACTTTTTCTGCTTCTCTTTCAGATTTAGCTATTTCCAACTTTGTAAGTGCGCGATTCTTTTTGCATATATCAGAGACTTTTTCAGCCATTTTCTCTACCGAGCTTTCTTGTCCATCTAATTCAAAAAGCAGTAGAGCATCTGAATTAATAGGAAGACCGATAGGATTAAGCTCTTCTATTCTTCTTATTATCCAGTTGTCCATAAGCTCTATTTTTGCAGGGATAATCCCCTCCGAGATTATTTGTGAGACTGTTTTACCCGCATCTATTATATTCCCGAAGGCAGCTATTATAGTTCTTCTGCTCTCTGGCAAAGGAATTACTTTAAGAATCGCATCGGTAACTACTGCTAAGGTTCCCTCAGATCCACAAATGAGCTGACATAAGTCATATCCAGTAACATTTTTTAAGGTTTTTCCCCCTAATTCCAAAATCTCTCCATCTGAGAGAACCACTGTAACACCTAAGAGATAATGTTTGGTTACCCCGTATTTTATTGCATAGGGTCCGCCAGCATTTTCAGCAATGCATCCTCCTACGGTAGCTGCGAGGAAACTTTGAGGATCCGGAGGGAAAAAAAGACCGTGTTTTTTTAAAAATTCATAAAGGTCGTTTAAAACCACACCCGCTTCTACATGAACATATAGATTTTCTTTGCTAAGTCTGACTATCCTGTTCATTCTCGTAGTGCACAATACTATACCTCCAGATAACGGAATGGAACCTCCACTTACATTTGTTCCTGCTCCTCTTATGGTAACAGGGATTTCGTGTTCAAAAGCAACCTCCATTATTTTTGAAACTTGGATTTTACTTTTTGGAAAAAGCACGATCTCCGGTACTCCATACCAATCCGTGGTAGCATCGTATGAGTAGGAAAGAAGATCTGCGGTGGAGTCTAAGTATCCACCCTTTCCTACTATATTTTTAAGCTTTTTCAATGCGGTAGGATCCATCAAATCTGACCTTTATGGTTTCCCCATGCATTGGAAGTCCTTCTTCTCTGGCAAGTTCTATGACTATATCCTTCAATTTTTCAAGCCCATCTCTTGTTAAGTACTGAAATGTGGGTTTCTTTACAAAATCATCTACAGACAGCCCTGAAAACATCCTTGCCCCCCTTCCTGTGGGAAGAACATGATTAGTTCCAGAAGCATAATCTCCTACCGGAACAGGAGCGTAATTTCCCAAAAATATAGAACCTGCATTTTTTATCTTTTGAAGCACAAGAAATGGTTCTTTTGTTACTACCTGAAGATGTTCTGGTGCATACTCATTTGCAAATTCTATAGCTTCTTCTATATCTTCTGCTATAAGAATACAGGAATATTTGGAAAGCGATGATTCATATACTTGCTTTCTTGGAAGATGCTCATACTTGGCTGAGATCACTTGAGCTACTTTGTGAGCAATATCTTCGGATGTGCTTATAAGAATGGCTGAAGAATCAGGATCATGTTCTATTTGGGAAAGAAAGTCAATTGCTAACCATTCAGGATTAGCAGACTCATCTGCTATTATCAATGCTTCGCTTGGACCAGCAGGTATATCAATGTCTACCACTCCCAATGAATAAGCAATCATCTTCGCTGCGGTTACATACTTGTTTCCCGGTCCGACTATTTTGTCTGTCTTGGGTACCACATCTGTCCCAAAAGCAAATGCTGCTATTGCCCACGGCCCGCCTATTTTAAAGATCTGATCAGCACCAGCAAGATCTGCAGCAACCAAAACCAGTGGATTAATAATCATGCCTTTTTGAGGCGGGGTAGCAACAAATACTTCTTTAACACCTGCAACCTTTGCCGGGATAACGCACATCAAAAGGGAGCTGGGATAAGAGGCTATACCTCCAGGCACATAACATCCCACCCTTTCCAAAGGCCTTACAATCCTGCCAGCTACTACTCCTTCTAATACCTTAATAGCCCACAGTTGTTTATCAATCTGAGCAGCATGAAACCTTTTTATGTTTTCAGCAGCCTTTTTTAAGTAGTCCACAAGCTTAGGGTTTACTTTTTTATAAGCCTGGTCTATCTCTTCCTTTTTTACAACAAGTTCTTCTTTTGAAATCTCTTTTTTTACTTCTTTTAGACTTTCCAAAAGGGATTTATCTTTTCTGTTCCGCACATCTTGTACTATTTCTCTTACATACTCATATATGGATGCAATGTCCTGCATAGACCTCTGCATCAGTTTCTCTCGTTCGTTATCACTAAGTTGGTTTATTCGAAAGATTCTTATCTTCATAACCACTCCTTTATGCTTTTGCACCTTTTTACGTAGACATTGACATTTTGTCAAGAATCACAGCCGATTTTTGAACAAATAAATGGATTGACACCTTTTTTTGAAGTGTTTATCATTAATAACAGAATGAATGGGGGCGATTTGGTTTCGACGGGGACAGTTGAAGCTCAGGTGGCATCCCGAGGTCCATCTCCTCGTAAAACAGATGGGTTAAAAATAAGTGCCGCTGACGACTACTATGAAGTAGCTCTGGCCGCGTAATATAGACGGCCAGCGCCTTTTGGCTTATGCCTGCGAAGCCAAAAGGTGTCGGGTAGCAGGCTAGTCTTACCAGCTTTACCTGTGGGCTGGTAAGACGAAAGGTACACAGGTTAGCTCTCCACAGACCGCGCCCGGCCGTGTCTGGGAGGGCGAATTTAAAAGCCGGGCTATGGATGTAGAAGCCTGAGCGGAAGGTTTCCGGACGAGGGTTCGAATCCCTCCGCCTCCATTATTTTATTATTCTTGGTCTTAGCAGTATCACCAATTCTCGAGAGATAGTTTGTTCTGAAGTGTAAGTAAAAAGCCTGCCTATCAAAGGTAAGTCTCCCAAGAAGGGCGTCTTATTTTCGTTTTTTACTTTGGTCTTATCTATGAGACCTCCTATGATAAGAGTCTGCCCGTCCTTTACTTTTGCTAAGGTAGCCATATCTCTAATCTTTATCCTTGGTAATCCTACCTGTGCTCCCTGTGTGGTACTCCCAAATGTTCTGTACTCTATAGGTTCCTGCAGTTCAGAAGTAAGAGGTGTAATGTACAGGATTACTTCATTATCGCTTATGATATTTGCCATTACTCCGAGTCCTATACCAGAGAGGATATTTGCTGTAGATACATCATAAGTGATTACATCTGTTTCTGTATCTATGGTGCTTTCTACTTTGTTGATATAAGTTACATTTTCTCCCACAGTGATTGTAGCTCCGTGACCATTTAAAAGGGTAATTTTTGGATTTGAAATTACTTTGGTTTTCCCATAGGTCTTTAAGGCTGCCATAAAAAGTGAAAAAGTTTGAGAATTTAATGTGATTGTTTTTACAAACTTTTCATAATGATAAAGACGGCCAAATTCGATGGTTCCTGTAAATGTCCTTTGAAGAACATCGCTCCAGTCTATACCCATTTGATGACTTTTGTCTAATCTTACCTCTATTATTTTCGCTTCTATAACTACCTGCTTGTATATTTCTTTTTTCAGATTTTCTAAGTACTCATAGACCTTCCTATGTATTCTTCTGGGTGCAGTTACAGTGATAAGTCCAAGAGGTCTGTCAATCACATACAATCCTGTGTCTCCGATTATCTTTTTCAGGTTGTCTTCCACTTGTTTCCAGAAATTAAGAGGTTTTTCTAACTTTCCTTCTAACCTGACTTCTCCTTTCATCTTCCCTTCTGTTTCTTCTCCTCCCAGCAGGTTTCCACCTATGGAGGTTTTAAAATCTTCCTGTAAAAATGGCATGGCTAAATGGTAAGTTTTCGTTTCCTTATATCTTACAATAATGGTATCTCCTTCTACTTCATAAAAGTAGTCCAGTTGGCGGAGTAAGTTGTTCAACGCACTCCAAAAGTTATCTTCTGGCTTTATGTTTACATCCACTTCTTTTGTTTGATCTACATCATCTGCCCAGCTTACAGAAAAACCTTTTAGAGAAGCCAGCTCTTTTATCACAGACCTCAACGGAACTTTTCCCTCCTTAGAGACTATCTTTGCACCTACAGGCAGATAGGGTCTTCCCTCTTTCATTTCTATCTCTATTTTCTTTGTGAGGTAGAAATCAGAGGTTTTAGGTTTTTTGGTTATTTTTGTTATCTTTTTCTCTATCTTTTTTGGTTGTTCTTTCCTTACCTGTTTGGTTGTCTGGGCACATCCTGTTAAGGTCAATAATAAGATTATAAACAATGAAAGGCTCTTACTTTTCATAATTCGTTCTCCTTTTTACCGCACAATTTATCTATGTTTTTCATTATCTGTCTTTTTAAAGAAGGGGTCATTTTAAAACCAGATAAAAGGATCTCCCTGTATTTGTTACATGCTTTTTGTTTTTCTCCAAGTTGAGAATACAATCTGGCTATTGAAAGACTCGTCTGAAGTATAGGTCCGAATTGATCTTCATATTCTTCGTAGATAGCTAAGGCATGAATAGGGTCTTTTTTCTGTTTTTCTAAAAAAACCGCATAGTCATAATATGCCTCTGGTATCTTTGGTTCTCCCTTTATTGCCATGTCAAACAAAAGCTTTGCATCTTCATTCTTGGACAACTTCACTGCAGAAAGTGCGCCGTACAAAGATGCTTCAGCATCATCTGGATTTATTTTTAATGCCTTATTGGCATAGTAATAAGCTCTGGCAAAATTTCCCACTGTATAATAAAGGTATGCCGTTTTTTTCAACAGGTCGCTGTTATCCTTCCACAACTCTGTTGCTTTTTCATATAACAGCAATGCCTTGTTAACCTTTCCCTTCTTCTCCAGCTCATACGCCTTTCTTATTATTTGCTGCGCATTTCTTATTTCTTCTTCTCTTTTTTTCAGCGCTCTTGCTAAACGAATGGTGTCCTTAGGCACTTTTTTCACGATAAGTTCGCCTTTGCCTTTTTCTTTCTTTTCAATAGGAGTTATTATGTAGGTATTGAGTTTTTCTTCTTTTTTCAGATTTTCTACTTCTAATATAAGATCTAATGCAAAGTCCCACGGCACATTCCTTAAGGACATAGTGATTGTTCCTTTTACTTTATCGCTGACTATGATGTTCTTTCCGCTCACTTCTGAAAATAGTCTGAACACATTGTGGAGATCTGCTTTATAAAATTCTAAGGAGATCTTCTTTCCTGTGTATGTGGGAATTTTGGTATCCTCAAGATTTATGTTGTCTTTCTTTTTTCTATGAGCACTTAAGAGCTTTTCTATTCTTCTTTTTGGATGAGGCAGGGCCATATACTCACCCGTTTTCACTTTGACATTGCGTTTTGGCCAGCAGGTAACAATAAGGAATTCTCCCTTGGAATCTATTCTGTATCTAAAACCGGAACGCTTTGATGAGTAAAGAATAAGCCTTGCCCCTTTTTTCCTGTTGCCTATGTATATCCTGGAAACGATTTTGCCTTTTGGTTTTATGAGTTTTTTCTGCTTTTTTGTTATATATGTGCCTTTCAGGTTTATTATTAACCTGAATGGATGTGAAAGTAAGACTGCATTGTAAGAGTTAATTCTGGCTTTTATCACCAATTTTAGTCTGGAGCTGGAGTCTTCTATGATTCCTATCTTGTCTACAAAAGCAGGGTAAGAGCTTTTTGTATATCCAAGCAAAAGAAGTGAAATCGTTAACAGTATTGTGATCCTGCGCATAGTAATCTCCTTCATTTTTCTCCCATGGTTAATTCGATGTATCTAAAAGATATCTTTTTGTTTTTATCTATAAAAGGTTCTTTAATAATGATCTTTTTGATCACTTTTTTTCCCAATGGGGTGAGCTCTTCCTTGTACACAATTTTGTCCACAATTCCACCTTTTGTTCCTATACCGATTCCTGGTTTTACTATGTAACCTTTTCCTGTTGGGCCTTGAACCATTGCCAGAACCTTATTTCCGATTTTTATCATGGCCACGACTTTTAACTCTTTAATACTTATCCTTTGCAGTTCTGTTTTAAGAGAAGGGATTAACTTCAACTTTTCTAATTCTTCAGGAGAAAGGCTTTTATAGACTTCTTCTTTTAACACAAAAGGTTCAAATGGATCGGGTTTCCCCTCGGATGTATACACATAGGAGGGTTTTTTAAAGAGCTCGAATTCTTTTCCTTCTGTTTGAAGGGCAAAACAAATTTCTATGGCTAACATAATTAAAGATAACAGGGCGAGTTTACCACAATGCATACTTTATTCTATCTTCTCCTCCTTCTGCCTTTTCTAACAGCTCTTTCCGGAGCAAATCTATATGTTACTGCCGTAAAAGTGGCTTTCAGTTCTGGAGAAAGTCTTTTAATCGGCTTCATGTGTATATTAAAAACATTCACTATTCTTTGCATCGTGGTTATTCTGTAAATAAAGGTCATAATATTATGAAATCTTCCTTCTACCTCAATGCTTATGGGAATCTCATTATAAAATCCCTTAGGAATCTCACGGGATGGCTTAAATAAGCGAAATATGAGCCCAGAATCTATCCCTATGTGGTTGATTTGTTCCAAGAGTGCGGGAATCTCCTTCTTATTGGGCAAGAGCTTAAGTGCAAGTTTGAACTGCTTGTCTATTTCTTTTGCTTTTTTTTCAAATTCAGGCAGTCTTTTGGCAAGAGCTTTTGCTCTTCTTATTCTTTTTTCTAAGGTTGTTATGTCCCTGTTAAGCTGTTCTATCTTCTTTGACTTTGGCAGATAAAAGAAGTAGACAAAAAATCCAGCTATTAAAAAGATGGTTCCCACTAAGATGGCTATCCTGTAAGGGAATTTAATAGTCTCTGTTTTTTCAACAATGATATCAATAAAATTCATCTTTTTTGTTTACCTTTAGTTTCTTGTGCAGGGACAACAATAGAGCATTCTAAATCGAACTTACATACATTCACCTGGTATCCACTTAAGCTTATCAGCCTTGTTACTTTTAGTTCCACATTGCCTATACGGGGCATCTTCTTTAATCTTCTCATAAAAAGAGCTACTGTATCATTATCCTTTGCACTTCCGGTTATAAGTAACCTTCTTCCATCAAATCTTAAAGAATCAAGCCATAAGCTGTCGGGCGGAATAGCCATGACCATTTCATCCAAGGTTCTAACTGGTTCCAGCCTGTATTTTGCTATATTTTTTATTATGTTCAACTTTGTTTGGCACTCTTTGATCCTTTTCTTTAATCTTCTTATCTTTCTGTTTATCCTTTCATATTTGAGCAGTTCTCTATTTTTTTTGTCTTTTACAGACTGAAGATAGGCTATTTTTTGGTTTTGATTTTGATTCAGATAAAAACACAGTAAAAGAGTGAAAATAATACTGAGAAAATAAATACTTAGCTGTCTTTTTATGTTTTCCTTTTTTCTTTCTAATCTAAAAGGAAGGAGGTTTATCCTTATCATTTGTCTCCTATACTCCTGAGCGCCAGTCCTACTGCAACAGCAGACTGAGAATTAATATACTTGAGGTATTCAGGATCTATTTTTTTATCAATTACGAGCCCTGCAAATGATTCCAGCTTTTCTACAGGCATTCCAAGTTCATTTGCTAACAGCTCTTCCAAGCCTACTATATTAGAACACCCCCCTGTTATAAATATCTTTTCCACCTGTTCTCCGGGATATGTCCTGTCAATAAACTGAATATTGCCCCTTATCTCATCTATCCATTCTTTTATAACATCCTTGAATATACCTCTTATCCTTTTGTTTTGCTCCTCTTCCAGCTCTGTTACACCCAGTTTGATCTTTTCTGCGTCTTCAAATCCTATCTGAAATTCTTGCATAAGCCTTTTGGTTATCTGAAAACCTCCCAGCGCAGAACTCCTGAGAAACAAAGATACATTACCTTTTACTACATTTGTGTTAATTTTCTGAGAACCTATGTCTATCAGAAAGTAAGCCTTTTCGGGTTTGATCTCGCGGCTGTTTAATTCAAAGCAGTTTTGAAGTGCAAATATATCTACATCCATAACCTCTGGAGTAAGATCTATCTCCTGCAAGAGATTAACATAATTTTCCACCAGTCCTTTTTTGGCTGCCACAACCATTATCTCCATTCTTCCCATTTCTTCGCCCTCTTCATAGACTGTATCCATAATGTCGTAGTCCAAGTTGACTTCTTCCATATCAAAAGGCACAAATTGTTCTGCTTCATGTTTTATTGCTTCCTCTAAATCTAAATCTTCTCGTTCTACCAAGCTAATCTTCTTGGCGATCACAGAAGTACATGGAAGGCCAACAGCTACTTTTTTGTTTTTTATTTTTAGATTTTCAAAAAGGCCTGATATAGCTTTTTTTATAGGTTCTGGATCTTTTATACCCACGGTAGGGGAAAGACTGCCAGGGGGTAGATGGGCGATTCCGATGTTCTTTAAAATTTTTTGGTTTTTTTTATGTTCTATTTCTGCCAGCTTTATGGAATAGCTTCCTATATCGAGTCCAATTAATTGATTCTTTTTAGAAATCAGCATAGTTTGATATTAGAAAAATTTTTTATTCGATTGCAAGTTTTTTCTTGCCCCTTATTAAGTCAATATCTTAGGTCTTCTATAAAGGGTGAGATCTTCCCGATAAGATCTAAAAGCTGAGCTGTATTTGGTCGGGGCTTTATAGAAGAGATAAGTTTGCCTTTTTTCAGGATATAGATCTTGTGAGAAAGCAGACACGCTTCTATCGGGTCATGAGTTACATGAAGGATACTTATGTCATAGTTTTGAGGAATCTTTCTTAAAAAGTCTATTAGTTCTAACTTTATGTGAAAGTCCAGAAAACTTAATGGCTCATCCAAAAGCAGGATCTTTGGCTTTGCACATATAGCTCTTGCTAATGCGATTCTTCTGGCTTCTCCTCCAGAAAGGTGTTTTGGGCTTCGGTTTAGTAAAGATCGAATTTTAAAGGTATTGATCACTTTGTCTAAAAAAGGTCTGTCTATTTTCAATCCACTTGCAACAAATGGAAAGACGATATTTTCAAAAACACTCATGTGAGGAAAAAGGGAGTCCTTTTGGGGAAGATACACTATTTTTCTTTTTTCAGGTGGCAGATGAGATACATCCACATTCTCTACGGTTACATACTGATACTCAGCCCGTTCTATTCCAGCTATTATTTTTAGGGCCATGCTTTTTCCTGCTCCGCTTGGGCCAAGTATCATAGTGTATTCGTTCTTTTCTGTGCTGATCCGTATGTCTAAGTCAAAACTTATCAGCTTCTTCTTTATCTTTGCTTCAAAAAACATAAGGTTTATTGTTCGTTAACTTTTTTCTTTCCAAAAACATTATTATGCTAAATATAAAAAGGCTTATTAAGATTACAAAAGAAGTTATGGAAATCGCCTTTTTTAATCCAAAATTTTCAAATCTTTCGTATATGAGTATGGGTACACTTTTGGGATAATACGCGATGATAAGTATGGCTCCAACTTCGCTTAGTGATCTGGCAAAGGAAAGAATAAGGCCGCGTGCTATGTAGGGAGACATAAGGGGTAGAGTAATCTTGAAAAATGTATAAGAGGCGCTTGCGCCAAGACTTCTCGCCGTCCATTCAAGCTCGGGATCGACCGACTTAAATCCCATTATGCAGGAGGAAACAGAATAAGAGATACTCACAAAACACATGGCTAATATAATTCCCCATATAGTATCTACAACAGGGACTCCTATTTTAGAAAAAAGGCACAGCAGCATAATTCCTACTGCTACATGAGGTATTACTATGGGAAGAAATGTTACGCTTTCTAATATAGACCTTGCAGGAAGGTCTTTTCTAACCACAAAGAAACCAAATGGTAAGCCCATGACAAGGCCGATTACAGAGGCGCAGGAGGCACTTAAAAGAGATACTTTTACGGAAAACCAAAATTCTTTATCTTTCAAGACTTCCAAAAACATAAAAGGATCAGTGCTGATTAAAAGATAAAAAATAGGCACTAAGATAAAATTTGCACACAAAACAGCTAAGGTAACAACAAGGAGTCTATTCATGCACATGTATTACCTCTGCAGGATACACAGGAGTTTGATGCGATTCTTTTAAAATAGCTGCTCCTGATTTCCCTGTAACAAATTCTTCAAATAACTTGGCTTCCTTCGGGTGAGAAGAGGTTTTCAAAAAGGCTATTCCATAAAAAATGGGTTTTGCATAAATCTTTCTTCTGTTTCCCAACACAACAGCTACCTTAGAATAATATGATCTAAGTTTAAGACTCCCCAAGTTTATTTCACAAGGCAGTTTCAAGAAGCTTAGATGATGTTGTTTTGCAACACTTAAATATTCCATTGCATAATCTATTGTCCCTGCTTCCAGAAGCCCTATCAGTTCTACTGACTTGGCTCTTATAAACACCTTCTTTCCTGCAGGAGCAAAAGAAAGCGGTATTTCAGCAGTAAGCGGATTTTTTTTGACGATTCTAAACGGCAGGTATCCTTCAAAGAGCATTTTAAAAACAGGGGCTCTATAATAAAGATCTGACAGAAGCACGCACATCACGGTTCTGTAACCACATGGATCTAAGTTGGGATTAGAAAATCCCCATTTTACCTTGTTTTTGGCAAGAATTTTGTACCAGTTTTTGTGATTTATCATTTCAGAATACTTGGATTTTTTCGTATAGCACAAAACAAGCTCATTTCTGGCAAATAGCTTCACATGATCCGCATACTTTGGAAACATCATCTTGGGAATCAAAGAATAGTCAGCTACTGCTACGACATCGCAGGTTTTATGCAAGTCAACGACCTTTCTTACAGCCATCACGCTACCACTTACTTCTCTTCTTACATCTATCCAGGGATATTTCTCTTCAAATTGAGCTTCTATCTTTTGAAACGGAACAGAAAGGCTGCCAGCATGGAAAACTTTGAGAACTACCTGTTCTTTTGCATTACACCTACAGCACAAAAGGCTTAACAAGACAAAGAAACTAATTATGTGGAAAAAGAAGTCTGCCAGAATCTTTGACATCATATCCTTCGTACCTCTCTGCAAGTTTCTTAAACTCATTTTGCTGCAACATTCCTAAAAACTGCTGCAGGGGTCTTTCAAAAAAGAAGGATTTTGGAATTAACAGATCATACCTTTCCCATCTAAGGGGTATAAAATCAAGCCCAAGCATGGAAGCAACCGCCTTTATCCCGATTCCTGCGTCTGCCCTTCCAGAAAGCACTTCTATCCCTACTTCCATGTGAGAGGAAAACTCGTTATCATAACCTCTTATCTGGGAAGGATTTATTCTCGCCTTTCTAAGTTCGTGATCTAAGAGAAGTCTTGTGCCGGTGCCTCTTGGTCTGTTTGCAATGATTACTCCTTTCTGCGCAAGGGATTCGATCTTTCTTATGCCTTTAGGATTTCCTTTTTTAACCATGATTCCCTGCTGTCTGTAACAAAAATTCACCACTGCGGGCATGTCCCCTTTAAAATATCTATTCAGGTATTCAAAGTTATATTCTGCTTCATTTTCGTGCATGAGATGGGATGTAGCAATGTGACAGAGCCCTTTTTTTAGTCCCTGCAGTCCGAACATGCTCCCAGAGTGGCTGTATACTACAGGATGGTCAGGAAAGTTCTTGTTGTAAAGCGATATGAGAGATTCAAACAGAGGATCATGGCTTCCGATGACTATTATAAGCGAGTTGATAAGAGCTTGAGCAGGAGAAGGTTTATTTATGGTGTTGTTTTCTATCCATATGTCCACAAGATGTTTTGGGAAAAGCCACTTTCCTGTGATCTTGCATGCAGGAAGCCCCTTCTCATTTATGAGCTGGTAAACCCCTTTTTCGTTTATGTCTAAAAGTTCAGCGATTTCTTTTGTGGTAAGATACTTTTTTTCCATGTAAGTTAGAAAAAGTATTTTTTGGTTTTTATAAAAACATTAGGGTTGAATGTCAACTAAAACTTTCCTTTTATTACTTAAAAGAGGAAAACTTGTTTACAATTTTTGCTCCATTTAGATCGCCCCATACATTTACAGAGGTTCTCAGCATATCCAAGAATCTGTCCACCGCGATTATTAATCCTATTCCTTCAAGAGGGATTCCAGTGGAATTTAAAACAAGGGTAAGCATAACAAGGCCGGCACTGGGAATTGCTGCAGCTCCTATGGATGCCAAAGTAGCAGTGAGAAATATCATTATTATTTGAGGGATTCCAAGCTGTATCCCGTAAATATTTGCAATAAAAACAGCTGCTACGGATTCGTAAAGGGCTGTTCCGTCCATATTTACGGTAGCACCTAAGGGGAGTACAAAATAAGCCGTCTCTGGTTTTACATTTCCTTTATTTTCTGCCAAGCGAATAGAAACAGGCAATGTTGCAGCACTTGATGCTGTTGAAAAAGCAAGCAAAAGTGCCTCTCTTACTGAAATAAAGTACCTGTACGGGTTATACTTAGCAACTGTAAAGGCCAAAAGAGGCAAGGTAAAAAATGCGTGAATAAGTAGTCCTAATATCACAGTAAGCGCATATTTCCACAGACCGATGAATATATCTATTCCGGTAACGGAGACTATATGTCCTACAAGGGAAAATACCCCGATAGGCGTAAGTCTTATGATCCCATTTGTTAGAATCATAAAGGCATCGTTTAAAGAATCAAATAGGTTGTAAACATAGGTTCTTTTTTCCTCTTTTATAGCCAGGACAGATATTGCCAAGAATATAGAAAAAAAGATGACTTGCAGAATATTTCCTTGAGCAAAGCTTTTTACAGGATTTGAAGGGATCAAACTCCAGACTATGTTCTGAAAATTTATTTTCTTAAAGTCTACCTTAGGGCATGGGAGTGAAGGTTTTATTATTTCTCCTTTTCCTGGCTCTATAAGTGTAACCAGAAGCAGGCCTGTGATTACGGCAAGCGCAGTAGTGACAACATAGTAAATTACAGTTTTTGTTCCAATATCACTAAACTTTTTTATGTTTCCAAGTCTTAGTATGGCAAGGAATACGGATATAAATACCAAAGGCAAAATTATCATTTTTAATAAATTCAAGAATAGATCTCCCAAAATTTTTAACTTTACCATTATACTTGGAGCGTACATGCCCATAAGTATTCCTGAAATAACACCCGCAAGCGTTAAGTTTTCTGTCGTGGAGATTTTCTTTAGCCATTGCATACACAATCTTTAAGCATATATAACTGTATTATTCAATCCTTCTTGTGCTGTTTGTTTGACATTTAAAATATTGTGTTTATTTTTTGAAAAACAATGTGTTATAAAAAAAGTAAGGAGCTAAAAAGTGAAATACAAAGATTATTACAAGATCCTTGGTGTTCCAAGAAACGCTACTCAAGAAGAAATTCAGAGAGCCTACAGAAAACTCGCCAGAAAATATCATCCTGATGTAAACAAGTCTCCTGAGGCAGAAGAGAAGTTTAAGGAAATAAATGAAGCATATGAGGTATTGAGAGATCCTGAAAAACGAAAAAAGTATGATCAGTTAGGAACCCAATGGGAACACGGTCAGGATTTTACTCCTCCTCCAGGATGGGATTTTCATGTCGAGTATGAAGAAGGGCCTTTTGGTACCAGAAGAACTTACTACTGGACAGGTTCAGGAACAAGCGGATTCAGTGATTTTTTTGAAGCACTTTTTGGTTCCGGCATATTTGGTAAAACGGGCAGGAGTTATCGCGATTATGAAGAATTCGGATTTAGGATGCCTCAAAGAGGGAGAGATTATGAGGCCACTATAAAGATCTCCTTAGAAGATGCTTACAAAGGAGCAGTAAAGAACATCACTATACAGACTCAACAGATAGGTCCGGATGGAAGACCGATTTTAAAAGAGAAGGAGTATCAAGTAAAAATACCTCCGGGCATTCTTCCTGGACAAAAGATAAGACTGGCAGGGCAGGGGGGAGAAGGAATAGATGGTGGAGAAAGAGGGGATTTGTACTTAAAAGTAGAGATAGAACCCCATCCAGTATTCAAACTGAAGGGTAGAGACCTCTACATGGAACTTCCGATCACTCCTTGGGAAGCAGCTCTTGGTGGAAAAGTTACAGTAAATACTCTTTCAGGTCCTATCAGTATAACCATTCCTCCTGGTATTCAATCGGGCCAAAAGCTTCGAATAAGAGGAAAGGGAATGCCTAATCCAAAGGGTGAGCCAGGAGATCTTTATGCGGTTGTAAAAGTGGTGGTTCCTAAGCATTTAAGTCAGAGAGAAAAGGAGCTTTTTGAAGAACTGAAAAAAGTCTCTCGTTTTAATCCAAGGCTTGGAGGAGCTTATTGATGCGGTTAGAAAGAAAATATCCTGCTCTATATAACCCCTTGAATATAAATTTAAAAAGCTTATCTTTAACCCAGGTAGTAAAGATAACCGGCCTTCGGGCAGATCTAATAGAAAAGTTTGTTTGTCTCGGTTTAATAGATCCCATAGGGAAAGACCCTCACACACAGGAGTGGATATTCCCTAAGGAAGTACTTCCGCTGATTCAGAAGATCATGAGACTTCACTACGACTTAGAGATCAATTTTGCAGGAATAGGACTTGTGTTGGAACTTTTGTCAAGAATAGAGGAACTGGAGGCTCGTATAAGAGAGCTTGAAAGTTTACTTTCATAAAACGAAAAAACTATTAAGGAGGTAAACAAATGGATATAAGTAAATTCACAATAAAATCTCAGGAGGCTCTACAGTCCGCCCAGGCAATAGCAATAAGGTACAGCCACCAAGAGGTGGACGGGGAGCATCTGTTTCTTGCACTTTTGGAACAAGAAAACGGGCTTGTCCCGAGAATAATAGAAAAAATAGGCGCTCCTGTAACTCAAATAAAAGAAAGGGTTGTGCAGGAACTTGAGAAAAAACCTCGGGTTACTGGACCAGGTACTGAGGCCGGCAAAATCTACATAACCCAGAGGTTGAATAAACTCTTGTTAAGTGCACAAGAGGAAGCAAAAAAACTAAAAGACGAGTATGTTTCCGTAGAACACCTTTTGCTTGCTTTTGCAGAAGAAGGGGCTACTACACCGACAGGAAGAATACTGCAGGAGTTCGGGATAACAAAAGAGACCATTCTGAATGTTCTCACAGAAGTAAGAGGGCATCAGAGGGTAACAAGTCCTGAGCCAGAAGCAACCTATGAGGCGCTAAAGAAGTACGGAAGAGATCTGGTAGAAGAAGCAAGAGCAGGAAAACTGGATCCAGTAATAGGAAGAGACAGCGAAATAAGAAGGGTTATAAGAATCCTGAGCAGGAAGACCAAAAATAACCCGGTGCTGATAGGAGAACCCGGAGTTGGAAAGACAGCAATAGTAGAAGGACTGGCACACAGGATAGTAAGAGGAGATGTGCCAGAAGGTCTGAAAGACAAAACCATTTTTGCTTTGGATATGGGCGCTCTTATCGCAGGAGCAAAATACAGGGGAGAGTTTGAAGAAAGGCTTAAAGCCGTACTCCACGAAATAAAAGAGTCAGAAGGAAGAATTATACTCTTTATAGACGAGCTTCACACTATTGTTGGAGCTGGAAGAGCTGAAGGTGCAATCGACGCAGGGAATATGTTAAAACCCATGCTTGCAAGAGGAGAATTGCACTGCATAGGTGCTACCACATTAGATGAGTATAGAAAATACATAGAAAAAGATCCTGCTTTAGAAAGAAGGTTTCAGCCTGTACTTGTAGAAGAGCCTTCTGTTGAAGATACCATCTCTATACTGAGAGGACTTAAAGAAAGATACGAGGTACATCACGGGGTAAGAATTGCGGATAATGCGTTAGTGGCAGCCGCTATCCTTTCTCATCGCTACATTACGGATAGGTATCTTCCTGATAAGGCAATAGACCTGGTTGATGAAGCGTGTGCAATGGTAAGAACAGAGATAGACTCAATGCCAACAGAACTGGATGAAATTACACGCAGAATAATGCAGCTTGAAATAGAGGAAGCGGCTCTTAAGAAAGAAAAAGACAGGGCGAGTCAAGAAAGACTCAAGCATATTCAAAAAGAACTTGCCGAACTTCGTGAAAAGGCAGAGGTGATGAAGGCTCAGTGGGAAAAGGAAAAGGAAATGATCAAGAAAATACAGGCGCTTAGGGAAGAGATAGAAAAGGTAAGACACGAAATAGAACTTGCAGAAAGGCAATATGACCTCAACAAAGTGGCAGAACTTAAGTATGGAAAACTGGTGGAGCTGGAAAAACAGCTTCGTGAGGAAGAAGAAAAGCTTGAGAAATCTGGCACAAGATTGCTGAGAGAAGAGGTTACAGAAGAGGAGATTGCCGAAATAGTATCCAGATGGACTGGGATACCCGTGGCTAAGCTTATGGAGTCAGAAAGGGAAAAGATAATGAAATTAGAAGAAATATTGCATCAAAGGATAGTTGGGCAGGATGAGGCGGTAAAGCTTGTGGCAGACGCTGTTATAAGAGCAAGAGCAGGGATAAAAGATCCGAGAAGACCTATCGGAACTTTTCTGTTCTTAGGTCCTACAGGGGTTGGAAAAACAGAGCTTGCTAAAACTCTTGCAGAAGCTCTTTTTGACACAGAAGAAAACCTGATAAGAATAGACATGACAGAATACATGGAGAAGCACACGGTATCCAGACTTATAGGTGCTCCACCAGGTTATGTAGGATACGAAGAGGGAGGTCAGCTTACAGAGGCTGTCAGGAGAAAGCCG
This sequence comes from uncultured Desulfobacterales bacterium, assembly GCA_964393645.1. Lineage (GTDB taxonomy): Bacteria > Desulfobacterota > DSM-4660 > Desulfatiglandales > JALVZP01 > JALVZP01. Next base: position 29,316 of record CAYMUI010000082.1, read on the forward strand.
TACTCTGTCATACTTTTTGATGAAATAGAAAAGGCTCACCACGATGTCTTTAACATACTGCTTCAGATATTTGACGATGGGAGACTTACGGACGGACACGGGAGAACCGTGAATTTTAGAAACACCATAATTATCATGACAAGCAACATAGGATCTCACTATCTTTTAGAAGGAGTAACAGATAAAGGAGAGATAAAACCTTATGTAAAAGAACAGGTTATGCAGGAATTGAGACGCCACTTTAAACCTGAATTTCTGAATCGAGTTGATGAAATAGTTATGTTCAAACCGCTTACCCTTGACGAGGTAGAGAAGATAGTGTTACTTCTTATAAAAGATCTTGCAAAAAGGTTAGAAGAAAGACATATGAAGATAGAAATTAGTGATGAAGCACGCAGGTTTATCGCAGAGTCTGGCTATGATCCTGTGTATGGAGCAAGACCGCTTAGGAGATTTATCCAACGAGAAATAGAAACACCTATTGCAAAGCTGATAATCTCTGGACAGGCTTTGGACGGGGCAACAATAAGGGTGGATCTGGTGGATGGTAAGCTTCATATTACAGCGGAAAATAGTTTAGAAGAAGGAGAAGAAAGATATGCACAAGCTAAGTCTTAAAGCAAAAAAAGTTTTTTGGGCCCTTGTGATATTTATATTCTTAGCCTCTGCTACGAAAGCAGAGGCTAAGATAGATTTAAATGAAGATGTCCTTCTGCTAAGGAAGGTATCAAAAGCATTTTCCGAGATAGCAGAGCAGGCGATTCCAGCGGTCGTTTTTATAAAAGTAGAAAAAAAAGTAAAAGTTGAGACGAGCCCTTTTGATTTCTTTGGAGGAGATCCTTTTTTTAGGCACTTTTTTGGTCCTTTTTTCCCTTTTCCAAAGCAACCTCGAGAGTATAAAGAAAAAGGTTTAGGATCTGGATTTATAATTTCTCATAACGGTTATATTCTTACCAATAATCATGTAGTAAGTGGTGCAGACAAGATTACGGTAAGGTTACACGACAAAAGAGAGTTTAAAGCAAAAATCATAGGAACTGACCCCAATACGGATATTGCCCTCTTAAAGATAGATGCTGACAACCTTCCTGTTCTTCCTCTGGGGGATTCGGACAAGCTGAAGGTGGGAGAAATAGTAATGGCAATAGGAAACCCATTTGGTCTTTCTTATACGGTTACCGTGGGGGTGGTAAGTGCAAAAGGAAGAAGTAATGTAGGAATAACAGACTATGAAGATTTTATTCAGACAGATGCTGCCATTAATCCGGGAAACTCCGGAGGCCCTCTTATAAACATAAAAGGAGAGGTGGTAGGAGTTAATACAGCGATATTTTCCAAAAGTGGTGGTTACATGGGAATAGGATTTGCTATCCCGATAAATATGGTAAAGGCAATCGAAAAGCAGCTTATAGAAAAAGGAGAGGTTACAAGAGGGTACTTGGGGGTAATGATTCAGGAAATGACACCGGACTTGAGAAAGTCCTTTGGTTTAAAGGAAAATCAAGGGGGTGTTCTTATTTCAGATGTAATAGAAGGTTCTCCTGCTCAAAAAGCAGGACTTAAGAGAGGGGATGTGGTAATAGAATTTAACGGCAAAAAAGTAACAGATGTAAGCGAATTTAGAAACATGGTAGCGCTTACCCCACCTGGAACAAAAGTAAAGGTTGTGGTGATAAGAAAAGGAAAGAGAAAGGAATTTGAAGTGGTATTAGGTAACCTAAGGAAAGCAACTATTGCACTTTCTTCAAAGACAGAGATATTGAAGAAACTGGGCTTTAGTGTTCAGAATCTCACGAAAGATCTGGCCGAACAGTTTGGTTATACCAACGAAAAAGGAGTTCTTATCTCTCAAGTTGCGCCAGGAAGCCCGGCAGAGCAGGCAGGACTTGAACCAGGAATGCTCATCATGGAAGTAAATAGAATTCCTGTCAAGAATACAAAACAGTTTTTCAAGGCACTTGCTAAGTCTAAGAAGACCGGAAAGGTTTTATTGCTGGTGTATGACGGAGAATATACGAGATATGTGCTACTAAGTCTGAGATAATCTCTTCCCTGCCTTAGAGATGGAAGAGCAGGGAATTTAATCTTCTTCTGCAGACTTTGTTGCTTCTAAGGCCATTGCTATCTTATTTTTTAGATCTGTAAGATCAAAAGATTTTATAACATAAAAGTCTGCTGCCATAGACTTTATATCTTCTTTAAACGTATCGTAAGCGGTACAGAGAATCACGGGCAAGTCGTAATATTTGTTTCTTATCTGCTGTAATATATCCAGACCATTGTATTCTCCCATCTTTATATCGAGAACTATTAGATCAGGTTTTTCTTCTTCTATTTTTTCCAATATCCTGTCCCCACTGTCATGAGTGGCTACTTCATATCCTGCTTCTGACAACTCTTCTGAATACAGGTAGCGTATGTGTTCTTCGTCGTCTACTATTAGTATCTTTGCCATCTTATTCCTCCTTTTTACCATTTTAGTCTTACTTTTATTCCGTTTTCTTTCAAAAACCTCTTTAATTCATATATACTATAAGTTCCGTAGTGTACAATAGAGGCTATAAGTGCTGCGTCTGCTTTTCCTTCTGTTAAGACTTCTAACAGATGTTCAGGTTTTCCTGCTCCTCCTGAGGCAATTACAGGAATGTCCACATTTGTAGATATAAGTCTTGTTAAGTTAATTTCATATCCTTCTTGGGTTCCGTCTGCATCTATTGAATTGAGACATATTTCGCCCGCACCAAGTTCTTCTGCTCTTTTTGCCCATTCAAGTGCATCTATTCCTGTATAGGTTCTTCCCCCATCAATTACTATTTCATAGCCACTCGGAATTCCTTTTTTCTTTCCCACCCTTTTTACATCCATTCCTAAGACGATACATTGGCTTCCAAACTCTTTTGCACCTTGAGATATAAGATCCGGATTTCTAACCGCTGCTGAATTAATGCTTACTTTTTCTGCACCAGCAAGAAGAACTTTTCTCATATCTTCAACAGTTCTGATCCCACCTCCCACAGAGAAGGGGATAAAGATCCTTTCTGCTACCTTTTTTACCGTGTCTATCATTATATCTCTTTTTTCATACGAAGCGGTTATGTCATAGAATACCAGCTCATCTGCACCTTCTTCGTAGTACTTCTCTGCGGCTTCTACCGGATCACCAATGTCTACATTGTTTTTAAATTTTATTCCCTTGGTGAGTCTTCCAGCTCTTACATCCAAGCAAGGGATTATCCTTCTACTAAGCATAGCTTCCATCCCATTCGCAGAAGTTTTTTAAAAGCCTAAGTCCAGGCCTTCCACTTTTTTCAGGATGAAATTGGACAGCAATAAGGTTTTCCTTTCCAACCACAGAGCAAAACACTATCCCGTATTCTGTTTCCCCGATTATATCCTCTTCACGGTATGGACAAGGATAATAGGAATGGACAAAGTAGAACTCATGCTCTGGGCTTATACCTTCAAATATGGGGTGTTTCTTTTTCTGAAACACTCTATTCCATCCCATGTGAGGTACTTTTAGCTTCTGGCCATTTTGGTCTCTTAGGTCTTCTGGAAATCTTTTTACTTCTCCTGGTATAAGACCCAGACATTCTGTATTGTCCTCCTCACTTTTTTCCATGATAATCTGGGTTCCAAGGCATATTCCCAAGATAGGGGTGCCCTTTTTAAAAGCAGACTTAAGTGCCTTGTCAATGCCTGTGTCTTTTAAGACCTGCATAGCTTTCCCAGCAGCACCGACTCCGGGAAAGATAATCCTTTCTGCTTCCAGTATGTGGGTAGGATTATCAGTAATCTGAGAGTTTATGCTTAGTTTGTTTAATGCTCTTTGAACACTGGTGAGATTTCCTGCGCCATAGTCAACGATTACTACGCCTTTCATCGCTTTATTTTAAAAGGGCCTGCTTAAATACAGGCCCTTTTTTGACTATTTTAATCTAACACGACAACATCCTGTGCTTGCAGTCCTTTTTTACCTTGAGCTACACTAAATTCTACTCTCTGTCCTTGTTCTAAGGATCTGAAACCCGAACCTTTTATACTGGTATAGTGCACAAAGATGTCATCCCCACTGTCCCGTTTAATAAATCCATAGCCCTTACTGTTGTTAAACCATTTTACTGTTCCTTGTTCTCTTGCTGACATTACTAAAAATCCTCCTACTAAAATTTCTTAAACCACATGGAGCTCCCTGCGGTTTTATTAAGAATACATTAATTCCCAGACAATGTCACTATAAAAAAACCTTTTTGACCATTTTTTTGATTTCAGTTAAATAAGCTAAAAAATTTTTCTGGAGGATAAAAAATTGAGCAACTTCTTAGAAAGTTTCTTAAAAAAATATGAAGTAGAGGAAAAGACACTTAAAATAGAAAATAAAAACTTTGTCTTTTTTTTGCCCAAGGACTTAACCCCTTTTATAAAAGAAGGAGCTCTGTCTGAGTTTCCTCTATGGGCAAAAGTTTGGGAAGGAGCCATTGTATTAGCAAGTTACATATACGAGCTTGATTTGGATGTTCCGAAGTCGTTTTTGGAAATAGGAGCCGGAATAGGGGTTGTAGGGATTATTATAGCTTCCTTGGGACATAAAATTACCATAACAGACTACGATGAGGATGCCCTTAAGTTTGCTTTGGCTAATGCGTGCAAGAACTTAGATTCAGAGAAAAGAGAGTCTGTGACTGTGAAAAGATGTGACTGGAAACAGCCTCAGCTTGAAGGAGAAAGATACGACTACATAGTAGGATCTGACATATTGTACAGAGAAGAAGACTTTGATCCGATTTTAAGACTTTTTAATACATACTTAAAGCCAACAGGAGAGGTTATACTTGCTGAAGGCATAAGAAAAAGTAGTCTCATGTTCTTAGATAAATTGAGTAAAGAATATGAGGTAAAAATAAGAAAAAGAGTACTCCGCTCTTCTGATCAGCAAACCCCTGTTATTCTGATAAGGGCAAAAAGAGTTAAAACTTAATCCCTCTTTTCTTTAGTTTTTCTCTAAAGATTTGTTGAATTTCTTCAAGCCTTTTTTGGTCCCGTGCTTCAAACCTGAGCACTAAAACCGGTTGTGTATTTGATGCTCTGATGAGTCCCCATCCATCTCTGAATATAACTCTTGCTCCATCCACATCCACAACATTGTAGCCTTCCTTTTTAAATTCCTCGGCAATTTCCGAGACCACCTCGAACTTTATTTCATCGGGACAATCTATTCTTATTTCAGGAGTATTTACCATTTTGGGCAGGTCAGAAAGAAGCTCTTTTATCCCTTCTTTTTTGGTGGAAAGGATTTCTAACAGCCTTGCACCAGCATATATCGCGTCGTCATATCCAAAATATCTCTCGGCAAAGAACAGATGTCCGCTCATTTCACCTGCTAAAAGAGCACCTTCTTCTTTCATCTTCTTTTTTATTAGAGAATGACCTGTCTTCCACATTATTGGTTCGCCGCCGTTTTTTTCTATTTCCTCGTACAATACCTGGGAACATTTTACTTCACCTATTATCTTTCCTCCTTTGTATTTTCTCAGAAGGTCTCTTGAAAATATTATCATGAGCTGATCTCCCCAGATTATATTTCCTTCCTCGTCTACCACGCCGATTCTGTCTCCGTCTCCATCAAAGGCGATTCCTAAATCTGCTTTTTCTTCTTTTACTTTGTTTATTAACTGGGTCAGATTCTCTGGTATGGTTGGATCAGGGTGGTGGTTTGGAAAATTTCCATCTGGTTCACAGAATATGGGGATTACCTTAAATCCCAGTCCTTCATATATCCTTGTGGCTACTTCACATGCGGTTCCATTTCCCCCATCTACTACTACCTTCTTTTTATATGGTCCGGGCTTTATGTTGTTTAATACATAGTTTATGTACTTGTCCACAATCTCTGTCTGTTCCACTTTTCCGCTTCCTTCTGCAAAATCTTTTGATTTGCATATCTCTTTTATCTTTTGGATTTCTTCCCCATATATGGTTTCTCTTCCAAGGCACACCTTAAAGCCATTAAATTCTGGAGGATTATGACTGCCCGTAATCTGAATTCCTCCGTCTACATCTAAGATGTGGAGTGAAAAGTAAACTAAAGGAGTAGGGACAACACCGAGCTCTAATATATCTATACCACAACTCAAAATCCCTCGTTTAAGCCACTTGGAAAGTTCTGGAGAGCTTAGTCTGCAATCTCTTCCTAAGGTTATTTTTTTTGCGTTATTTTTTTTGTAATAGGTGCCAAAAGCCTTTCCCAAAAGGGTTACGCTCTGCTCATTCAATTCGTCCGGATAGATTCCTCTTATGTCATACTCTCTGAATATATGATCTTTTAACATCTTGATCCTCCTACAGGTATTTTTCCTTTTTCTCTTCTTTCAATCTTTCCACTACCTTCCTTACATCCTGAGCCCTTTTTAAGTCTGCTACAAGAAGTGCATCTGGTGTATCTACTACTAAAACACTTTCCATTCCTAAGCAGGCAATGAGACGGTCTGCTTTTCCGCTTATAAAGCTTTTTTTGCAGTCAATCAGGATTACTTCTCCTTCTGTGAGATTATCATCTTTGTCCCAGTCCTTTTTTCTAAGCTCATATATAGAGAACCACGAGCCTACATCACTCCAGCCACATTCAGTAGGGATTACATAAACATCAGTGTTTGTCTTTTCCATTATCCCATAGTCAAATGAAATATTAGGAGCCTTTTTATAAGCCTGGACTAATGCATGTTCAAACTGATCTTTTCCGAATCTGTCCTTTAACCCGATGAATGCGTCATACAGCTCTGGTAAATACTTTTTTGTCTCTTCTATTATTGTTTCAGGAGTTGCAACAAATATTCCCGCATTCCAGTAGTACTGACCGCTTTGCAGATATCTCAGTGCAGTCTCCAGATCTGGTTTTTCAACAAACTCTTTGACCTTATACACTTTTCTTCCATTTACATGTATTGGATCTTTTTCTCTTCTTATGTATCCGTACCCTGTCTCAGGTCTAACAGGAACGATACCCAATGTAACGATTCCTCCTGAGCTGGCCACTTTTTCTGCTGTACTTAGGGATTCTAAGAATGCTTCTTTGTCGGCTATGTAATGATCAGCCGGCAAGAAACCAACAGGTTCGTTTACCCCCTTAGACATCGCATAAAGAGCTCCAAGTGCAATACATGGTGCAGTGTTTCTTCCAAAAGGCTCGGCTATTATTTGAACATCTTTTTCTTTAAATAGTTTTTTGGCTTCCTCAAGATGTTCTTTGCCCAAGATGATACATATATGCTCGTCTTTTATTAGTCCTGAAATCCTCTTGTAGGTTTCTACTATCATGGGTTCACTTCCAGTAATATCCAAAAATTGCTTTGGCTTAAGCCTCCTGCTCAAAGGCCAGAAGCGAGTACCAGACCCCCCTGCCATTATAACTGCCCACATAAGATCCTCCTCTTTTAGGTTCTATATTCAGCGTTTATGCTTACATACTTATGGGTAAGATCACAAGTAAGTATGTGATCTTGATATGGGCCTTTTTTTAGGTCTATCAGAATACTAAATTCATTTTTTTTCATTCTCTCTGAAGCCATTTTCTCTTTTTCTTCTCCTGTTCCCTGACCAGCTGAAACAATCTGTACATCTTCAATCCATATATCCACATATTCTGGTTCAATTTCTATCCCTGAACTTCCAAGAGCAGCCATTATTCTTCCCCAGTTAGGATCTTCTCCATATATAGCGGTTTTTACCAGACTTGAATTTGCTACTGATCTGGCTCCAGTTATTGCGTCAGAAGGACTTTTAGCGCCTTTAACAATTATATCCACGATCTTGGTAGCTCCTTCCCCATCTTTTACTATCATCTTAGAAAGCTCGGAACAAACCTTGAATAATCCTTCCCTAAAAGTGTCTGCCTCAGTGATATTCGAGGTTCCGTTGGCCATTATTATTACGGTATCGTTTGTGCTGGTTTGTCCGTCAACTGTGATTCTGTTAAATGTTTTTTCCACAGTCCTAAGAAGAGTGCTTTGAAGCCATTCGGGATCTGCCTGTATATCTGTAAGTATAAAAGAAAGCATAGTGGCCATATCTGGCATTATCATTCCTGCTCCCTTGGCAATTCCAACTATCTTATAACCGTCTCCTTCAAATACACTTATTTTTGGAAAGGTGTCTGTGGTCATAATGGCTTTTGCAAATCTGTCAAGTCCGGTCGGTGACAAATCTTTCACCACTTTTGGTATCGCCTTTGATATAGAATTCATGTCGAGTCTTTTCCCGATGACACCTGTGGAGGCAACGAGTACCTGTTGCCTTGCGATCCCCAGCTGATCTGCCACCAACTGGGCAGTTCTTAGGGCGTCTTCTATTCCTTTATTTCCCGTGCAGGCATTTGCATTTCCCGAGTTTACTATAATTGCTTTTGCTTTTCCTCGATTCATAGTAAGATGAGCCTGAGACACCGTTATTGGGGCTGCCTTTACCTTATTTCTGGTGAATACAGCGCCAACAGAAGCCTCTTTTTCAGAGTAAATAAGTCCGAGGTCGAGTTTCCCTTCCTCTTTTATACCCGCACACACGCCTGCTGCCAAAAATCCTTTCAGGCTTAGATTCATCACACAAGCCCCTTACCACAGCATTTTTTATACTTTTTCCCACTTCCACACGGGCAGGGATCATTTCTGCCGATTTTTTTCTGCTTTTTTATTGGTTCACGAGAAGGCTCCTGTCCGTGTCTGAGATATAGAACTTTTCTTTCTCTTTTTGGAATCTCTTCAGCCCCTTTTAAGAGTCTTAAGGAGAAGACTATATTCAAGGTTTCTTCTTTTATTCTGTCTAAGAGTGCTTCAAACATGGCAAATCCTTCTTTTTGGTATTCCCTCAAAGGATCAAGCTGACCATAACCTCTTAAGCCTATGCTTTCCTTTAAAAATTCCATATCCTGTAAATGGTCAATCCAGTTTTTATCGATCATATTTAACAGAACCAGCTTAGAGATCTCGCTTAAGCTTTCCTCGCCAAATAGCTTTTTCTTGTCTTGATATCTTTCTTTTGTTTGAGAGATAAGCATCTCTTTTATCCTATCTACTGTCATCTGGTTAAATGTTTCTTCTCCTATGTCTTCTGGTTCTACCTTAGGCCTGAAGGCAAATATTCTTAAAAATTCTCTTTCAAGTCCTCTTAAGTCCCATTGTTCGGGTCTTTTCTTGGGATCTGTATATTTTTCTACTATGTTCTCCACCTTGTCTTCTATCATGTTGACTATGAGATTATCTATGTCTCTTCCTTCCAGTATCTGTCTCCTCAGTCCGTATATGATTTCTCTGTGCTTATTCATTACATCGTCGTATTCCAGAAGTTGTTTTCTTATACTAAAGTTGTATGCCTCGACCCTTTTTTGAGCGTTTTCTATTGCTCTTGTTATTAGATTATGTTCAATCGGTTCTCCTTCCTCTATTCCCAACCTATCCATAACCCCGGCGATCCTTTCTGAACCGAATATTCTCAAAAGATCATCTTCTAAGGAAAGATAAAACCGGGATGAGCCCGGATCCCCTTGTCTTCCTGCTCTACCTCTAAGCTGGTTATCTATTCTTCTGCTTTCGTGCCTTTCTGTACCTATTACATGAAGGCCTCCCAGTTCTGCAACACCTTCTCCTAAAACGATATCCGTGCCTCTGCCAGCCATGTTAGTTGATATGGTTACAGTCTTTTTTTGTCCTGCCTTTGCTATTATCTCTGCCTCTTTTTCGTGATGTTTTGCATTCAGTACAGAGTGAGGGATGCCGGCTCTTTTGAGCATCTTGCTCAACATCTCTGATTTTTCTATAGAAACCGTACCAACAAGAACTGGTCTTCCTTTTTCGTAGAGCTCCTTTATCTCCTGAACCACTGCTCTGAATTTTTCTTTTTCTGTTTTGTAAATCACATCTGGATAGTCGATTCTTATCATCTTCATGTGTGTAGGAATAACAACCACATCTAAGTTGTATATGCTCTTAAACTCTGCTGCCTCTGTGTCTGCGGTTCCTGTCATTCCAGCAAGTTTTTCGTACATTCTGAAGAAGTTTTGGAAAGTAATAGTGGCTAAGGTCTGGTTTTCTTCGGCTACTTTAACCCCTTCTTTTGCTTCTACTGCTTGATGCAATCCGTCACTCCATCTTCTTCCAGGCATCATTCTGCCAGTGAATTCATCCACAATGATTACTTGTCCGTCTTTTACTACATAATGAACATCTTTTTCAAAGAGCCAGTATGCCCTTATAAGCTGTTGCACTGCATGTAATAGTTCTGATGCCCTTACATATCTTTCCTCCAGTTCTCTTAATTTCTCCATCTTTTTATGTTCGCTTAATTGGGGGTCATCTTGAATCTTGCGAGCTTCTTCGTCTATGTCAGGGATGGTGAAATCCCCTAAACCACTGCTGCTCAAAAGTTTTATACCTTTGTCTGTAAGATCAACACTGTTGTTCTGCTCATCTATTATGCAATAGAGTTCTTTGTCCAATTCAGGAAGAAGCTTTTGAATATCCAAGAGTCCTTCCAGCTTGGCCATCTCTTTTTTTAGACCGGGATGATCTGCCAGAATATTTAAGAAAACCGGGTTCTTTGGATCTCCTCTTTTTATTTGAATGAGCATTTTTATGGTCTCTTCATCCACATCTCCTCTGCTGATTCTTTCCCTTACTTCTTTTAGCAGTTTCCTTATTATTCCCGCCTGCTTTTTTCTAAGGGTGAGAACAAGAGGCTTTACTTCCATGTATATCTTATCTACTTTGTGTTCTACAGGGCCGCTTATTATGAGTGGGGTTCTGGCTTCATCTATAAGAATGCTGTCCACCTCATCCACTATAGCGTAGTAAAAACCTCTTTGAACCATTTCATCTAAGCTATATTTCATATTGTCTCTCAGATAGTCAAAACCAAATTCATTATTTGTTCCATAAGTAATGTCGCAGTCATAGGCCTTTTTTCTTTCGCTATCGTCCATTCCATGAACTACTACCCCAACAGACATACCTAAAAATTTATATATGGAACCCATCCACTCAGCGTCTCTTTTAGCAAGATAGTCATTTACCGTAACTAAATGAACGCCTTTTCCTGTGAGCGCATTTAAATAAAGAGGCATTGTAGCTACAAGGGTCTTTCCCTCACCTGTTTTCATTTCGGCTATTTTTCCTCTATGAAGAACGATCCCGCCTATTAGCTGGACATCAAAGGGTCTGAGACCTAAAACCCTTACCGAAGTTTCTCGAACTACCGCAAATGCTTCAGGAAGGAGTTCGTCTAAGGATTCGCCATTTTCCAGTCTTTGTTTAAATTCAGCAGTTTTTGCCCTAAGTTGGGCATCAGAAAGTTTTTTCATTTCCAGTTCTAATTGGTTTATACGATCCACAATGGGGATCATGGACCTGAGTTCTCTCTCATTTTTACTTCCAAATATCTTTTTCAAGAGTTTACCAATCATTTGAGCATTCCCCCAAGTGCTTCGATGTTTTCTTTTAACTCTGAATACAGATGAGCTGATTCAGACAAGTCTTTTCTTTTTGCCATATTCTCAAGTTCCAGGCATATATTGTAGACCTCTGTAAGACCTATGTTTGCGGCTGCGCCCTTAATTGCATGGGCAAGCTCTCTTACTTTTTCATAGTCTTTGTTTTTTACAGCCTTTTCTATCTCTAAAAGCTTAGCTTTTGAGTCTTCATAGAACATGTTCATTAGTTCGTTCAGAAGCTCCTTGTCTCCTCCTACGGCATCCATGGCTCTTTTCATGTCAATCTGAACCCCTTTTTTGGCTTGTGTCTGTGCCTCTTCTTGTTTTAGTTCTGTTTTGGTTTCAAAGAAATTAGACATTACATTTAACAGTTCTTCAATCTTTATGGGTTTTGATAAATAGTCATCCATTCCTGCCTCAAGACATCTTTTTCTGTCTTCCTCGAATGCATTTGCAGTTAATGCTATGATAGGTATTTTTATGCCCAATTCTCTGATCTTTTTTGTAGCTTCAAGGCCGTCCATCTCAGGCATCTGTACATCCATGAGCACAAGATCAAAGTCTTGGCTTGTTACAAGTTCAATAGCTTCTTTGCCATTATTTGCAATGGTAACCTGGAACCCTTGTTTTTCTAACATAGTTTTTGCAACTCTTTGATTTACCGGATTGTCTTCTGCCAAAAGAATACGAAGTTTTTTGTCTATCTTTTTTATCTTTTTTGGCTTGGATATCTTTATAACCTTATCTTTCGAGATGCTTTCTATTATCGTATTGAATAATTTGGACCTACTTACGGGTTTGATTAAGTAATGAGATATACCAAGCTCTTCTGCCTTTTTTCTGAGCTCTCTGCTTTCGGAGGAACTCAACATAATAATAGGCACTTTTTCATATTCTTCAATGCCTTTTATCCTTTTAGCCAGTTCAATCCCGTTTATTTCCGGCATTTCTACATCCACAAGTAGTATGTCATACAGCTTTTTCTTTTCCACGGACTCATGTATTTTCCTTAATGCATCAAAAGGATCTCCTGAGCTGTCCGGTTCTATTTCCCATGACTCCAGTATTTCATAAAGTATAAAACGGTTTGTAGGATTATCGTCTATTATTAATGCTCTTAATCCTTTCAGCTTTATAGGTTTATCAAGTGATTCTTCTTTTTTCTCTGTCTTATCCAGATAAACCGTGAAATAAAAGGTACTTCCTACTCCTAATTTGCTTTCTACCCATATCTTTCCACCCATCATTTCTACCAAGCGTTTACATATACTTAAGCCTAATCCTGTGCCCCCGTATTTCCTGGTAGTAGAAGAGTCTGCCTGAGTAAAGCTTTCAAATATTTTGTCTATCTTATCTTCTGGGATTCCTATTCCTGTATCTGAAACACTGAAGTAAATAAGAACTTTTTTGTTTTCATCGGACAGCTTTTTTACTTCAACTACAATGTGTCCTTTTTCCGTAAACTTTATGGCATTTCCTATAAGATTAACCAGTACTTGTTTGAGTCTTACAGGATCTCCGATTACAGTTTCTGGCACTTCTGGTGAAATCCTGCAAAACAGTTCAAGTCCTTTTTCATGAGCCTTAGAGGATAAGGATATACAGGTATTTTCCACAAGTTCTGGCAGATTGAATTCCGTTTTTTCCAGTTCTATTTTTCCTGCCTCTATCTTTGAAAGGTCAAGTATGTCATTTATTATGTCCAGTAGATTTTGGGCTGAGATTTTAAGCATATTCACATAGTCTCTTTGCTCAGGTGTAAGTGGGGTTTGCTCTAACAGTTCTGCTGTTCCTATAATGGCATTCATTGGAGTTCGAATCTCGTGACTCATACTGGCAAGAAAGTTGCTTTTTGCCTGACTCGCCTCTTCTGCTTTTTCTCTTGCTACCACAAGTTCTGTTACATCCACCACATTTTTTACCACACCTTCATACTTTCCTTCTCTATAAATAGGCTGAACTCTTATTATAACATGTTTATCCTTGATTTTCCTGTTAATTATTATGGGAGAGGCTTCGGTATTCGTTCTAAACTTAAAAACCATCTCTCTAATCCTGTCGTAAACCTCTGGGGGATGAAGTTCTTCTAAACTTTTCCCTACGGGATCGGTTCCTTTCTTTTTCAGTACTTTAAGCAAAAATTCATTTATCTCTGTGATCTTGTTGCTTTTGTCAGCAAAAGCGATCCCTTCTTCCATTCCTGCTATCATGCCTTTAAATTTTGCCATCTCTCTTTTTAGGTCTTCCTGCAGTTTCTTTATATCAGAGATGGGTTTTCCCTCCAGAACACCCCCTATTATCTCTCCATCAGGATTCAAGAGAGGAGCAGTGTTTGTTAAAACGGGCAAAGGTTCTTTTTCTTTTGTATAAGCAGTAACTTCAAATTGAAGCCACTTTCCTTGCAATGCAAGATAGGCAGCGTCTTTTATGATTGCCCTGCTTTCTTCGTCAGGTGCAAACCAGCCGGTTTCCCAAACAGGTATGCCTATCACTTCTTCTTTTGAAAAACCCGTGGTTCCCAATGTTACATCGTTTATGAAGATAAGCCTGCCTTTTAGGTCGAATATGCCCGCAAAGTTACTCATAGAATTTAACAGGTGCAAATACTTTGCCAATTCTTCTTCTCTTTTCTTCAGCTCTTTTATAGACATACCTTCGCATACAATTCCAGTTACCTGATTCTTTTTATTTCTCATGGGAGTGAAGACCAGAATAGCAGGAAAGGACTTTTTTCTTTTAGAAAGTGCCTTTACTTCTATTTTGATTGCTTCTCCTTTTGAAGCTTTTTCTATAGCATCTCTTACTTTTTCTTCCTCTTCTCTGTCTATCCAGCCTACTTCCCAAAAGTATTTTCCTATTATCTCGTCAGCGTGGAATCCCATTCTAAATGCTACATTATTGACAAATTCTATTCTGCCGTGTCTGTCTAACATACTGGCAAGACTTTGCATGGCATTTATAAGGTCATAAGTTTTTCGCAGCTCATCTTGCATTTCTTTTAGCCTTGTAATGTTTTGACCTTCTGCAACCAGATACTCTACTTCGCCTTTTTTGTTTATTACTGGTCTGAGGCTAAATTGGATAAAGATAAACCCATCCTTTACTCTTATCTTTTCGCTGTAGATGACCTGCTCTCCCTGAACTGCTCTGCGTATCATCTTTTTCAGTCTTTCCTGCACTCTTCTATCGTAAGACCACCAATAGGTATCCCAAAAGTACTTGTTTATCAGGTCTGAATAGTCTACTCCTGCTGCTTCAACCGCGGTTCTATTAACCATAAGAACCCTGCCATCTTTTGAGATCTTTGCATTAAATGTGAGAAGATGATCTACATATCTTTCTAATTCTTTCTGTTTTCTTTTTTCTTCTGAGATGTCTTCTGCAAATAGAATCACATAGCAGAGCTGC
>CAYMUI010000083.1:0-13099 GCA_964393645.1 uncultured Desulfobacterales bacterium
TATAAGATGAGGAGGACATATAACTAAACCTCTTTTACCAAGAGCTTTTGCTACGAGACAGGCAATAACAGTCTTTCCTAATCCCACAACATCTGCAAGTAACACTCCGTTGTGAGCAGAAATAGTAGCTAATGCTTGAGCTACTGCTTCCAGTTGATAAGAGTAGGGAATGTATCCTTTATCTTTCATTAGTTGTTCTACTTCTGCAAGAGGCGTGGAAGAACGATGTAGGTCAAGGTAAGTTTTAAGTAAATAAACATAAGCAGAAAAAGGTGTTATTTCTTTAAGTAGGATTTCTTCTCTGAGGACTTGAACAATCTTTTGAATATCTTCTCTTTCAAGAGGTACAGCTTGAACCCAGAGCCTGTCAAAATAAGCTTCTGCCTCTTCAAATCCGTAATCTTTGATTTCCACATTAAACTCCTGCTGAGACTCAAGTCCTGCTTTAGTCAGGTTACTGCTTCCAGTAATAAAAAGATTAGGAAGCACTTTTCTGAGTTCTTCATTAAACTTAAAGAGATAAAGCTTGGCATGATTGGGTTTTTTAGTCTTTCTTAAAAGAAGTTTTTCCTGCTCCAGCAAATCAATAAAAAAATTCGCCTGGTTATAAAAATCTTGGTTATCCATCTCTTGAGAAGTGAAAGCTTTTTTAAGAGAATCAAAAAAATCTCTTCTAATCATTTCCTTTGAAAACAATCTCGAGGTCTTTGCGTATTCATAAATACTGTATGAACCTCTATCCACATTTAATCCCACCAAGACCTTTAAGTGACCTTTTTGTAACCTTCCGCTGGCCTCAAGTTCTTTGAGAGCTTCATAAAGTTCCTTTATTCCGGAAAAATAGAAAAAGCCCACCAGGAACTTAAGCTCTTTACTCTGGCTGATAAGAACTTCAAGGCGTTTTTTAAGGGATTTTTCTTTGCTGTTAGTGATAAAAGTTCCCATTAAAATGACCTTTAATCCCTTTTAGACATCTATCAAAATCAGAATCAAAGCTGGCCATTCAGTTCATCCCGTATTCTTTGCTCCAATCACAAAAAGTGCATCATTAAAGCTTCCTTTGAATCCAAGCAGATCTGGTTAACTTCTTCAACTTATCTTTTACCATTGGAAACAAAAAAGCAACTTATCCTTTAAAGAAGAGTCTTTTTGTGATTTGTCTGCACTGTAACTTATGCCGGAGTGCCACATCAAAACGCTATTTTTATAATACCTACTGTGCAAAGTGTGGTTATAATGCCCGCTATAAAGATTCCAACGCTTAAAATAGGAATTGCCTTTTTGTAAGGTATTCCAAACAGATATGCACATAGTGCCCCTGTCCATCCCCCTGTTCCTGGAAGTGGTATGGCCACAAATGCTATCAATGCGAGTTCTTTCCAGAGCATAAATCTTTTCTCATACTTTCTTCTTGTACGAGCAAAAAGCCATTCTAAAAAGCGGGCAAGAACTCGAGAATGGGAGCTTAAATATCTGCTTACCTTGTCCAGACAGAGAAGCACTACGATTACAGCTAATGTATTTCCCACAAAGGATATAACAAATGCCTTTTGCCAGCTCATGTTAAAAAAACCTATACCCAAGGGGATCGCACCTCTTAGCTCTCCTACAGGGCTCATAGACAAGATGAATACCTGAAGTTCAGCAGGAATGGACATTATCCTTGAATGATCCTGGGGAGTATCATTTGGTGAAGTGGACAGAAAGACTTTGGATTTTGGTAAACCGAGCACACAAACGCTTTTAAATATCTTCTAAGATCCTTTAGTTTTACTATTTCATCTACAAGTCCCATTTTGGCACAATAATAAGGCCTTGACTTTTCGTGATACCTCTTCACCAGTTCGTTCATCTTTTCTATTATCGGTCCTATATCCTCTCCTTTCTCTTTTGCCTTTACAAGCCTTCTGGCATAAGTGGCAACAGCAGCGGTTTCTCCGTGCATTACATATATCTCCGTTGTCGCAACCCCTAATGTAAACACATTATTGTTGTTTGCCTGAGGGCCTCCCATTATGTAATGGGCTGCAGCGGTTCCCTTTCTCAAGACAACACACATCATAGGAAGATCGCTCTGCTCTATGGAGTAGATAAGTGCTTGCCCGAGTGCCAGAAGCTCTGCCTTTTCCGCATAATCTCCCACATCTATTCCTGTGGTATCCTGGAACCAGATAATAGGAATCCGATCTCTTCCGCACAGAGTAACAAATTCGTTCATTTTTATAAGACCTTCTCTGTAAAGTTTTCCACCAATGCCTCTGTAAGGAGCGTATTTCGGATAATCAGGAGGAAGAAGACCGGTTCTATTTCCCACAATTCCCACAAGATATCCGTCAATCTTTGCAAGACCTGTGTAGACCTCAGGCCCATAGTCTGGATTGAACTCCATGTGCTTACTTCCGTCTACAAGCCTTGCCAGAACCTCTTCAAAGGAGTAACTAATCTTCTGATTAAACGGGATTATGTGATAAAGATCCTCTACGGGAAAGAGAGGCTCTTCTGGTTCAGAAACCCTGAAGAAGTCAGGATCATAAGCGGGCATACAGCTCACATAATACTTGAGAGCATCCAACAGCTCCTCTTCTGATTCATAAACCTCTCTGAAAAATCCTGTCTCGTCGTAGTGAATCTCTACTCTTCCTGGAGGAACAGTTTTAAGTTTTTTTGTCGCGTCTATGATGGCTTCTGCAAACTGTCTGTCAAAATAACCTTTTGGACTCATGCCACTTACTATTCCAGCACCGCCTACCGCCATGTTTGCGTCTTTGTGCACGAGAAGAAGAGTAGGGCTTATAGCCTGATAACCTCCTCCAGCAGGATTTGTACCCCATATAGCTGAAAGAACAGGAATCCCCATCTTTTCAAGCTCTGCGTGTCTAAAGAATGTGGTTCCACTGCCTCTCCTGTTGGCGTAGACCTTTTCCTGCTCGGTTAGTTTCACGCCGCTACAGTTAACCAGCCAGACAAGGGGAACATGCAGCCTCTTTGCCATGTCTGTTACCCGCAGTATGTTTTCAGACTGACCAGGAAGCCACGCACCTGCGAGAACTTTGTTGTCAAATCCTATTATAACCGCCCACCTGCCGTTGATCCTTCCGATGCCGTCCACAACACCTGTGGTCCCTGATTCTTCATCCATGGGATTAAATAATGAATGAAGAGGACACCATGTGCCGGGATCTACGAGATATTCCAGTCTTTCGTACACACTCCATTCGCCTCTTTTGTGAAGGACCTCTACTGGAAGCCCGGCTTTTTTAACTTGTTCTGCCCTCTGTTCTATCTCTTTTTCCACCTCTTTTATCTGTTCCTGATTGCGTTTGGTCTGCTTAAAAAAGGAGTGAGTAAGATCATGTCCGATCTTCTGCATCCTGTGAAAACAGGCAGGAGTTCTGGGCTTCTTTCTTTGCAAGAGCTTTCTTTTTTCTTTATACAGAGGAATTATGTTTTCAAGCCACTTGGTATTTAATCTTCCTTCTCTAAAATCTCTTGTGTTTACAACGAACCGCAAAAACGGAATTACTGTGTCTATCCCTTCCACCTCAAATTGATCAAGTGCACGCTTTACTCTTTCTATAGCCTGCTGCCTGTCCTTTCCCCATACTATCAGCTTTGCCAACAAAGAGTCATAATACGGCGGAACGCTGTATCCCTCATAGCAGTGGGTATCTATCCTGATGTATTCTGCCTCAGGCACTCTCCACTTTTTTATCGTCCCCACAGAAGGTTTAAAGTCCTGTTCTGCAGACTCCGCGGTTATCCTGCACTCTATGGCATGGCCATTAAATTTCACCTGGTCTTGCTTTATACTGAGAGGCATTCCGGATGCGATCCTTATCTGTTCTTTTATTATGTCTATCCCGGTTACCATCTCGGTGACAGGATGTTCCACCTGAACCCTGGCGTTTACTTCTAAGAAGTAAAATCTCTCCTCATCCTGATCAAATATAAACTCGACAGTTCCTGCATTTCTATACCCGACTTTCTTTGCCAATGTTATGGCTGATTCGTACAGTTTTTTCCTGATTTCATCAGTAATAGTATATGCTAAAGCTTCCTCTATGATCTTCTGGTATCTCCTTTGCACAGAACAGTCTCTTTCTCCCAGATGAATGACATTTCCATACTCATCCGCTAATATTTGGACTTCTATGTGTCTTGCGTTGGGAAAGTATCTCTCTATGTAAAGGGTAGATTCTCCAAATGCAGCTCTTGCCTCTGCAGAAGCAGATTCAAACATCCTCTTTAACTCATCTGCATTCCTTACAATCTTTATGCTTTTTCCGCCTCCACAAAACGCCCCCTTTAAAAGGGCGGGAAATCCTATGTCTTCTATAGCCCTCTTTGCCCCTTCCAAGTCTCTTATTCCTTCAGAGCCGGGAATTGTGGGAACACCACACTCCTGAGCTATTCTCTTTGCTTCCAGCTTGTTTCCAAATCTCTCGAGGCTTTCTGAATTCGGTCCAATAAATATTATCCCGTTATCTTCGCACATCCTTGCAAAATCAGGGTTTTCGGCAAGAAAACCATACCCTGGATGTACGGCATCACAGCCTTGAGAAATAGCAGTTTGAACGATGATATCTTTTCTCAAATAGCTCCATTGAGAAGGAGCAGGCCCTATGCATACGGTTTTGTCTGCTAATTTTGCTGGCAGGGTATCTCTGTCTGCCTCAGAAACCACAAGAACCGTCTCTATACCTAACTCTTTGCACGCCTTTATTACTCTAAGAGCAATCTCTCCTCTGTTGGCAATGAGAATACGGGATATTTTGTGCATCACCCGATCCTTTTTATCAAAAATAGTTTCTGTCCATATTCAACCGCAGCGCCGTCTTCTACCAAGATCTCTACCACCTCTCCTTTTACCTCAGTGACTATGGGTGCAAAGCTCTTCATAACTTCTATGAGAGCAAGGGTATCCCCGGGCTCGACTATGGACCCCACTTCTACATAGGGAGGGGAGTCTGGATCAGGTCTTCTGTAAAACACACCTGCGGAAGGGGCAGTAATTGCAACCACATCTTCTTTCTTTTGAGAAGCTTGCTCTTTTATCTCTTTTACAGGTTCAAGCTTGTATGCCTCTATACCCCCTTCTCGCATATAGATCACAAAATTGCCAGCCTCTATCTTTAAATGATCAGCCTCTATCTTTTCTAACATGCGCATCAATTGGTCAATCTGTTCCTGACTCGGTTTCATTAAGCCCTCCTGTTCAGGGAAGTTGAAATTTTTAATTTGGTCTTTATAACATCTTTTTGTCCCTTGTACAACCAAAATGTTTGCACTGAGCCATATTTGAAGCCACATAAGATCCAAATTGATGAGACACAAGAAATCTGATATGCTTAGCTAAACTTGGTATAAAAACGATGTTATTTTACTGTCCAAGATTAGTGATCGCTGCTCTAAGAGGTGGTTCGGGAAAGACCTTAATCTCCTTAGGACTTTGTGCACTTCTAAAAGAGAAAGGTTACAGAGTAGCAGCTTTTAAAAAAGGACCAGACTTTATTGATCCGGGCTGGCTTTCTTTTGCGATAAAAGATAAGTGTTTTAATCTGGATCCGTTTTTAATCCCAAAAAAAGAGCTTATAAATTCCTTCTTACTTAACTCTGTGGATAAGGACATTGCCATTGTGGAAGGAAACAGAGGGATCTACGACGGAATGGATCTGGAAGGAAGATACAGCACGGCAGAGCTGGCAAAGATGTTAGAGGCACCTGTCCTGCTTATACTTGATGTGACCATGTGCACAAGAACCATATCTGCTCTCTTAAAAGGGTGTCAGGTATTTGACGAGGATGTAAAAATAAAGGCAGTTATACTGAATAGAGTTGCAGGGAAAAGACAGGAAAGACTTGTTAAAGACTGTGTAGAACACTATTGTGGCATCCCGGTTGTTGGCGCTATTCCTAAGCTAAAAAAAAATCTTTTAAAAGAGAGACACATGGGACTCGTTCCCTACCAGGAAAGAGAAGAGGCAGAAAAAATAGTTCAGTGGGCAAAAGAAGTAGTAGCAAGTTATCTGAATGTAGAGGAAATAGTAAGGATTGCAAAGCAAACTTCTTTCCTGAGTGCAACATCCATAGAGAAAAGAGAAAAAGGTGGCAGGGAAAGGGTAAGAGTGGGTTATCTCTTAGATAAGGCCTTTTGGTTTTATTATCCGGACAATTTAGATGCCCTTAGACAATCAGGGGCAAGGCTTGTAAGACTAAATGCGTTGGAAGATAAGGAAATCCCAGATCTGGACGCAATATACATAGGAGGAGGATTTCCTGAAACTCAAGCAGAGGCTCTCGCCAACAATGTCTTGTTCAGAAGAAAACTAAAGGATATGATGGAAAAAGGACTTCCTGTGTATGCAGAGTGTGGAGGATTCATGTATCTGGGAGAGTCTTTGATACTCGATCATAACGAATATCCCATGGTAGGATTTTTTCCGATAAGCTTTTTTCTGGAAAAAAAACCCCAGGGTCACGGATATACTGTTCTGGAAGTCTGCAGACCAAACCCATTCTTTGCTCAGGGAGAAAGGATAAAAGGACACGAATTTCATTACTCAAAAGCCAACATACTGAAAAAAGAAGAGTTGAAGTTTGCCTTCAGGATGCTCAGAGGGAAAGGCATCTTTGAGTCATGGGATGGGGTAACAAAGAAAAATACCCTCGCCACCTACACCCATATTCACGCACTGGGGAATAGCAAATGGGCGGATTCATTTGTCAGATCAGCCCTCTATTATTCCCGCAGCAAGTTTTTCAAGGAATCGACATAACTTGAAATTTGCTCTTCTATTGGATAAAAATTCCAACATGGGGCACATAAAAAGGCTTTATGTTGTCTTTACATGTGTTGCTGTACTGTTATGTCTTTGTGTGCCTTGTCAGGCAAAAAAGGCTTTTATAAAGGATGTGCGTGCCAAGATAGACAAAGAAGCCCTTTTTATATCGTTCAGGGTCACGGACTGCTTTACAGAAAAGATGATTCAAGCAATAAAAAACGGGGTGAATACAAGATTTGTCTTTATCATCAGGGTGTATGAGGTGAAAAGATGGTGGAAAGACAAAAAGTTGGCTGATCTGAAAGTCATCCACAGTATCTATTATGACAGTATAAAAAAGGTGTACAACTTAGAGCTTTCTGAAAGAAAAACCAGAAAGCTTGTCCTCAGAGACCTGGAAGAGGCCAAAAGGGTTATGGCAAAGATTACCAACCTCAAACTTCTTGAAACAACAAGATTGAAGAAGGGGAAAGAGTATCAAATAAGAGTAAAAGCAGAATTGGACAAGATAAGGCTTCCTTTTCACCTGCATCATGTACTCTTTTTCTTGTCCTTGTGGAACTTCGAAACAGACTGGTATAAAGAAAACCTTAGGTACAAGTAAATGGCAGAGTACTTGGAGCTTAAAAGAAAGGATCTAAGAAGACGCAGAAGGGAAAGGTATATAATAATACTGCTTTGCATCCTCGTTCTAATACTCACCAACATCGGGTTAAGACTTCTGGGATGGAGTCTGAATTTTCCTCTCTCCACCAATGTCCTTCTTTTTACGCTCATCAACCTCAACATCATACTGCTGCTTTTACTGTTGTACCTGACAGTAAGAAACTTGGTAAAGCTCTTCTTCGAAAGAAGAAAAAATGTCTTGGGAGCGAGGCTAAGAACAAAGCTTGTATTGGCCTTTATGACCTTATCTCTTATTCCTACCATTATATTGTTCTTCATATCCGTAAAATTCATATCCTCCTCCATTGAGTTCTGGTTCAACCTTCAAATAGACAGATCTCTGAAAAATTCCTTAGAGGTGGGCAGACAATACTACAGGCAAATCACCGAACAGCTCATATATGTAGGGGACAGGATCAGCGAGACCATTACAAAGAAAGGGTATATGCTCAGATTTAACAGAACAAAGCTTCACAAAATGCTTACTGAAAAAAGGTTGGAACACGACCTTTCTGGTATTCAGGTGTTTTACAAAAACCTCTCTGTAATCGCGTTCTCTTACAAAAAAGGGTTTGATCCCGATGCAATAAACAAAGCGCTTCTTAAAAACAAAAGTATCATGAAGACGGTTCTGAACAAAAAAAAGCCTATATACATTACCCACTCCTTTTCGTATGGAGACATGGTCTTTGGATTTATCCCTATATTTTCAAGAGTGAGACCTGACAGGTGCATAGGAATTCTCACCCTCATGAAGTTTATACCAAAAGAACTTACCAACAAACTGAACACTATTGCTAAAGGGGTACAGGAATACAAACAGTTAAAGATGATGAAACAGCCCATCAAACTGAGCAATATGATCACTATATCCATTGTTACCCTTCTTATTATATTTTCTTCTATCTGGTTTGGATTTTATCTTTCCAGAGAAATAACCGTGCCTATAAAGGAGCTCGTGGAAGCTACAAACCGTATTGCAGCAGGAGATTACGACTTTTTTATAGACATGGACGCAAAAGATGAGATCGGATATCTTGTCAACTCATTTAATAAGATGACCTTGGACTTAAAACAGAGCAAAGAAAGACTCGAGGAAGCAAACAAGTACATGGAGATAGTGCTGGAAAATGTGGCAGCAGGGGTAATATCCTTAGATCCTGACGGAAAGATACAAACAGTAAACAAGTCTGCCGAGAACATGTTTGACATAAAGGGCAGTAAAGTGATTGGTAAACACTTTACAGAGGTTCTGCCTCAGGATTGCTCAAGAGTTATAAACGAGGTCCTTTCGGACAAAAGCCTTGCTCTGAAAGGAAGCGCAAAGAGACAAGCAAATGTCTCTGTTGGAGAAAAAAGCTTAAGCCTTTTGTTTTCTCTAAATCTGCTCAGAGACGAAGAAGGTAACAACATGGGGATGGTTTGGGTTTTTGAGGATCTTACAGAAATAGAAAAAGCTCAAAGAATGGCTGTATGGAGAGAAGTGGCCAGAAGAATTGCGCACGAGGTGAAAAATCCTCTTACTCCCATTCAGCTTTCAGCACAGAGACTTAAAAGAAGACTCATGCAGAGATTGGAGAAAAAGGAGAGAATCCTTTTGGAAGAATGTACAGACATGATTATTACTCAGGTGGAGGAACTTAAAACCCTTGTAAACGAATTTCACAAATTTGCCAGAATGCCAGCATGTAATCCCGTTCCTTCCAGAATAGAAGAGATAATGGAAGAGACGCTTTCGCTTTTCAAAGAAGCGCATAAAGACATAAAGTTCGTGTTTAACAGAGACGGAGACCTACCAACACTTAATTTAGACAAGGCTCAGATGAAAAGAGCGATATTGAATATCTTGGAAAATGCGGCAGAAGCAATGAACGGAAAAGGTGAGATAAGAATAGGGCTTAAGTATGAGAAAGAGCTTCACATAGTAAAATTAGAAATAGCAGATACAGGGCCAGGAATTCCTCCGGAGCACAAAGCAAGGCTTTTTGAACCCTACTTTTCCACAAAAAAGCACGGAACAGGTCTTGGACTTACCATAGTAAACACTATCGTGTCTGACCACGACGGATTTATAAGAGTCTACGACAACAAACCAAAAGGAACCTGTTTTGTCATAGAGCTTCCTGTAAGAGGAGAAAATGTGGCTAAGGATTTATAATCTGTTTTGGTCCATTTCTGCTCCTCTTTTACTTCCACTTACCATCTATAGGGACAGAGAAAGATTCAGAAAGAGGTGGTGCTTGTGTTTGCCGGCTCTGTCTCCTGAAAAGAGGATATGGATACACGCCCTTTCTGTTGGTGAGGTCCTTTCTGCTGTTTCTCTGGTAGAAGAAATAAAAAGAGAGTTTCCGTTTCAGCTCATTTTCACTGTTACCACAAAAAAAGGAATGGAGGTTGCTTCTAAGAACCTGAAGGAAAAGGTAGAACTTATAACCTTCTTTCCCTTTGATTTCTTCTGGTCTGCAAGAAGGTTTATTTCCAGAATAAAACCGGAATTTTTCGTGCTGGTGGAAACAGATGTGTGGCCTTATGTGATTAAACATCTTTTTCGCTCAGGGATAAAGTCCTTTCTGGTCAACGGAAGGATCTCTCCTAAGAGTTTTACCAGATACAGACGACTTTCATTTATTACCAAAGAGTTGCTAAACTGCTTTGAACTGTGCATGGTACAGTCTGAGGCGGATAAAAAAAGGTTTTTGGAGTTAGGAGTAAAAGAAGAAAAGGTGATAAACACGGGAAACATAAAGTTTGATAGGGTAGCGGAAAAAACAATAAAACCTGAAGAGCGCAATCACTGGAAAAAGCTTTTTAAGATAAAGGAGGAAGATCTTGTCTGGATCGCAGGAAGCACGCATCCAGGAGAAGAGGAAAAGCTGTTGTGGACGCAAAAAAGATTGAAGGACAAATTTAAAAGTATAAAACTTATCATTGCGCCAAGGCATGTGGAAAGAGCTGCTCAAGTGCTGGATCTTGGAAAGAAGATGGGGCTTAATGTAGGACTTAGATCTCGTCTCAGTGGCGAGGAAAAGGATGTGATAGTCTTGGATACCATCGGAGAGCTTTCTCGGATTTATTCGATCGCTGATATAGCATTTGTAGGAGGAAGTCTCGTCCCGTTTGGAGGACACAATCTTATGGAACCTGCTTCTTTTGGTTGCCCTGTTATCTTTGGCCCACATGTATTTAACTTTCAAGATATTGCAAGCACCCTCATATCAGAAAATGCGGGTGCTATGATAGAGGATAAAGAAGAACTTTTTAAATGGTTGCTCAGCCTTTTTTCAAATAAAGAAAGAAGAAGCGAGATGGGAAAATCGGCTCTGAGTTTTATCCAGAAAAATAAAGGCGCAACAAAAAGGGTGGTATCACTGATAAAGAGTGCTTATGGCGATCGAAAAGATATTTGAAAGCAAGATTTCCTGTGCCTTATATCCCTTATCCCTTTTGTATGAAGCTTTGGTAAAATTAAGACTTTTTATGTACAAAAAAGGACTTTTAAGCCAAAATGCACTCCCCGGTTTCGTGGTAAGTGTGGGCAATCTGAGTGTTGGAGGAACAGGAAAAACACCTCTTGTAATAAAGATTGGCGAATGGGCAAAGAAAAAAGGCTATAAAGTAGGAATAATATCCAGAGGATACAAAGGAAGCTACAAGGACCTGCTTCTTGTTTCCGACGGAACAGGTTTAAAAAGTGATGTCATTAGCTCAGGGGATGAACCCTATCTGATAGCAAGAAGACTGAAAGAGGTTGTGGTCTGCGTTTCGAAAAACAAAGCAAAAGCAGGAAGATTTATCTCAAAAAAATACGGGATAGACTTTTTTATCTTAGATGACGGGTTTCAACACATAAGACTTAAGAGAGACCTGGATATAGTCCTTCTGGGCAAAAGAGAGCTCTTAAACAAAAGAGTACTTCCGTCTGGCCCTCTAAGAGAACCCTTGAAACACCTAAGAAGGGCAGACCTCTGCATCACAACAGGAGGAAATAGCAAGCTATTAGCAGAGGCACGGCTTTTTACAAAGAAGGTGTTTTTCGCCAGCTATCTTCCAAAAAAGGTGGTATTTCCGGAAAGGGAGATCGCACCGCATTTTTTAAAGAAAAAGAAAGTGATCGCATTTGCAGGAATAGCAATGCCTGAGAGATTTAAAAAAACTCTGGAAGAGCTAAAGGCGGAAGTGCTTTTTTTTCAAAGTTTTCCTGATCATTACTGGTTTTCTGAAAGAGATATAACGAGGCTCATCTCTTTAAAAAAGAGACTTGGGGCAGATATGATACTTACTACTGAAAAAGACTGGGTAAGGCTTGTAGATAAAAACACACATATAGGTTATATTGAAGTAGAAATAGCCATTAAAAAGGAAGAAGAATTCTTTGCTTTTTTGCAGAATGCATATGAGCGCAAAAAAGATATTGGTTAGAGCAACCAACTGGATCGGTGATTCTGTAATGAGTCTTCCTGCCCTTGAACAATTGAAGACAGCCTTTCCTAAATCACATGTGTGTGTCTTGCTGAGACCTTGGGTAAGGTCCGTTTATGAAGGGCATCCTGCAGTAGATGAGATTTTGATTTATGAAAAGAAAAACGGAATCGACAGGATATGCGGTCTCGTAAGGGTCATAAAAAGACTCAGAAAAGAAGGATTTGATGTAGCCATTCTATTTCAGAACGCATTTGAAGCAGGGGTGATCGGCTTTTTCTCTGGAGCAAAACTGAGGGTCGGACTGGATACGGATATGAGAAGGATGTTCCTTACTCACCCTGTAAAAAGAAAGAAACAACATCACATAAGAGATTACTTAGACATAGTCGGCGCGCTCGGAGTAAAGACAGAAGAAAAAGCGCCCAGGCTTTACTTAAAAGAGAAATACCTGCTTGAAGCAGACAGCCTTCTGAAAGAAATGGGTATAAACGGAAAAAGGCCTCTTGTTGGATTTTCTCCTGGTGCGGCATATGGGCCTGCAAAAATGTGGCCTGCTGAATACTTTGCCCGGATAGCAAAAAGGGTTATAAAAGAGTGGAATGCGAATGTGCTGCTTTTTGGAAGCAAGAAAGAGACCAGCATATGCCAGAAGATACAGAAAGAAGTAAAGGATGTGATAGATCTTTCTGGCAAGCTGGATCTCGGCCACGCTATGGGGATAATAAAAAGATGCGTTCTGTTTTTGAGCAATGATTCAGGTCTCATGCATGTTGCCTCAGCTCTTGGAGTTCCAACCATAGGTATATTTGGCTCAACTGATCCGGCTCTTACGGGGCCAAAAGGGGATCACTCATGTTTTGTGAAAAGTGATATTTCCTGTTCCCCGTGTTTTAAGAGAGAGTGTCCAAAAAACTTGGAATGTCTTTACTCCATATCTCCTGATCAGGTGTGGGAAAAAATGGAGGAGATGAGAGATGAAACGAGCGGTATTCTTAGATAGAGACGGGACAATAAATGAGCAGATGGGCTATATAAACCACATAAGCAGGTTTAAACTTCTACCAAAGGTGGCCGAAGCCATACGAATGCTAAATGAAAACAACTACTTAGTTGTGGTGGTGACAAATCAGTCCGGTCCTGCGAGAGGATACTTTCCTATTGAGCTTGTGCATGAAGTAAACAGACACATGCAGAGGCTTTTAAAAAATGAAGGTGCAAATGTAGATGCT
>CAYMUI010000084.1:0-10969 GCA_964393645.1 uncultured Desulfobacterales bacterium
TCAAAGATCTTATAAAAAGAGCTATAGCTTATAGTCCCGAGATAAATGAAAGCAAGATGGAAATTTTAGCGTCTCAAATGGATTTAGAACAGGCAAAAGCTGCCTATTTTCCCAGATTAGACCTAAAAGCAATAGCGGGACCTGTGGAAGATGCGGATGAACCAATAGTCAGGAGAGTGGGCAATAGCAATATATATAAAATCCACGATCCCTATAATGGCGGGATAGGCGTGTTTGCACGACTGGATTTTACCTTGATTCAGCCTCTTTATACCTTTGGAAAACTTTACAACTACAAACAGGCCGCCTTTCATGGAGTGAAGACTCAGGAATTTGAAGTCCTTAAAAAAAAGATCGAAATCGCTTTAAGGGTAAAACAGCTGTATTATGCACTTCTAATTTCAAGACAAGGTATACATGTAGCAGATGACACAGACAGCTTCTTTAATGACACGAAACGGCTTATAAAAAAGCTTTTAAAAATGAGATCAGAAAATGTCACACAAAGCGACATATATAAAGTTGAGGCTTACAGAGCAGGTACTATAAGAGCCAGAGCTGAGGCAGAAAAAGGTGCAAAGGTGGCTTACTTTGCTTTAAAGTCTATGATAGGACTTTCTCCAGACGAAGAATTTGATGTGGTAAAAAAGAGTCTTGCAATAGATAAGAGTCAGCTTAAAGATCTTAAGTACTACATAGAACTTGCTTTTGCCAATAGGCCTGATTACAAACAGCTAAAAGAGGCACTTGAGGCAAAAGAATTTGAAGTAAAAGCAGAGAAAAGCAATCTTTATCCTTCTTTCTTTGCCGCTCTTACAGGTTCTATAGCAGGAGCTCCTGGTAGAGAAAAGTTTGACAATAAGTATATCTCAGACGAATTCAATCATTCTTACGCAGGAATCATATTTGGAATGAAGTGGGATTGGGATTTTGGAATAAAAAAGGCAAGAATAGACAAAAAGAGAGCAGAATACAGGAGGCTTTCTTTTACAAAGGAGAATGCAGAAATGGGGATTCCGATTCAGATAGCAGAACTGTACCACGAACTTAAAGAATGGCAAAAGGCAGCGGAGTCTTATCATCAAGCAGCAATCTCTGCCAGAAAATGGGTAGTGTCTGCTATGTCAGAGTTTGATATGGGGGTTGGAACTGCGGAGAATCTCCTTTTTGGGATAGAAAAGTACGGAGATAATCAAGGCAAGTATCTGGAAAGTCTTTATAATTATCATATTACAATGGCAAAATTAGAGGCTGCTATAGGTAAAGGAGAATAAAAAGTAGGGTGAAAGAAAAGATAATAGATAGGCTTTTCAAAAAACTTACCTCCTTTCAGACATCTCATCCTGTCCTGATAGTTAGTATTGCGTTCACATTAAGTTTTCTTTCTTTTTACTATGCTTACAAGGAGATGGATTTTCTTACATCTCAAAAGGATCTCATTTCTCCAAAGCGGAGGTTAATGAAGCTTTACAAGAGATTCGATCAATTTGATGATCTGGACAAGTTTATAGTGGTGATTCATCACAAAGACAGAAAAAAAGCCTTAGAGTTTGCCAAAAAACTGGTTTCTATTTTGAAAAAACAAAAAGATGCATACACAGATGTGTTTTACAGAATTGATCCGGATAGGTTCAAAAGGTGGGCACTTCTTTACTTGGACAAGGAAGATCTCATCAATATAGAATCCCAATTAAAGGAACACAAACAGCTCATAAAAGACATACTCAGCTCTCCGAATCTTATTCACATACTGGAAGCAATTAACAGAGAAATGTCTCGTAAGATGATCGGGGAACTCTTTACTGGATTTTTAGAGGAGGAAGAAAAAGAACAAGGAAAGCCCATGGATTTAAGCTTTTTGATAAATCTGCTTCAAGACATGCTTTACTGGTTAGAAGGTAATACTAAGTATTTATCCCCATGGGCAAGTCTTTTTTCTAAAAAAGGGTTGGATGAAGAAGAAGGATATTTTTGGACAGAGCATAAGAAGTATCTGTTGGTATTTGTTACACCAAGGCAGAAAGGTGAAGGTTTTGTAAACGCAAGACATTCCTTAGTAGCACTTCGCCAGACCATCTCACACCTTAAGAAGTCGTATCCTGGAATACAGGTGGGTGTGACAGGCCCTGAGGCATTAAATGTGGATGAGATGTATATTGCCTTAAGAGACATGACAGTTGCTACCATCATTTCTATGACAGGACTTATACTGCTTCTTTGTCTTTTCTGGAGAGGAATAAGAAGACCTATTTTGGAGATGATAGAACTAACGGTTGCTCTTGCTATAACTACAGGTTTAACCACCCTTGTTATAGGGCATCTTAATATCCTGTCCGTTACCTTCGCTCCTCTGCTTTTAGGTTTGGGTATAGACTATGGAATACACTGGCTTGCAAGGTATCAGGAAGAGATTAACTATAGCGGTCTTGATAAAAAAGAGGCGATCCAGAAAACTATGTTAAAGATGGGCCCAGGAATTCTGCTTGCTGGATTTACTGCAGCGCTGTCCTTTTTACCATTGGTTCTCACTAAATTTTTAGGTCTTGTAGAGCTTGGGACGATTACCTCTATTGGAATGGTGCTGACCACTATAACAACTTTGTGCTTGTTGCCATCCTTGGTAAGTCTGTTCGATAAAGAAAAGAGAAGGAATCATTCCAATAGCAGTATATTGATTCTTGGTTCAAGGATAAGGCCTGTTTTAAAAATTACTGAAAGAACCTCCTATGTTATTTTGGCTATGGGAATACTTTTTACTTTTTTTTCCATCTTCAGCGCAAGAAACATTAAATTTGACTTAAACATGTTAAACTTGCAATCCAAACACGCAGAATCTGTGATATGGGAAAAGAAGCTTCTTTCTGAGTCCAAAAGGTCAAGCATGTACGGGGCTATATTTGTAAGATCTTTAAATGAAATAGACCGTATAGAAAGAGAACTTAAATCTCTTCCCACTGTCTCAGAAGTACACAGTATAAAGGATCTGCTTCCTGAAAATCAAAAAGAAAAGCTTAAAATACTGCGTAACATGAGACCCCTTGTTGAGGGACTCAGACTTTCATCTGTTAATTCTGACTCCTTAGATCTTTACAGGTTAGAGGATGTGTTAAAGAGGATCAGATTTAAGATGTTACCTTCTGCCGCAAAGAAATGGGGAGCTGATAAGCCGACCGAGGAACAGATGCAGAAGGTAAGAGATTTAATAGCGAAAATAAGAAATAAGATTTACACAGAAAATAAAGACATCGTGATTGTAAGGCTAAAAGGTTTTGAACATAAGCTTTTAGAAGACCTGAAAGACAAGTTTTCCATAATTAAGCAAAATGTGGCAAGTAACGAAATTAAAATAAAAGATCTTCCTGAATCTATAAAAAAGAGGTTTATCAGCAGTGATGGAATGTATCTTGTAAGAGTATTTCCTTCAGGAAACATATGGGAGCCTTCTTTTTTGGAAAGGTTTGTTCATGACATAAGATTAGTTGATCCTGATGCAATAGGAGATCCGGTAACTCTTTATGTTTTTACAAAGGCTTTTAGAGATGCTTGTATAAAAGCAGCAGCTTATGCGATTCTGTTTATCTTTATTCTTCTTTTATTTACGTTGAAAGATCTTATCTATTCTCTTTTAGTAATGATACCTTTAATCTTGGGCACAATATGGACGATGGGGCTTATGGACATTTTTCATGTAAACTTTAACCTTGCCAACAGCCTTTTCCTCCCACTTATTGTAGGTGCAGGGGTGGAATATGGCATAATAATTATTAGAAGATGGCGAGAACTAAAAAATCAAAGCATAGGAGATCATGTATTGTTTCCGTTCAGCACTATAAAAGGAGTTCTTTTGGCAGGATTGACCACAACGGTAGGCTTTGGAAGCCTCATCATATCTGATCATCAGGGCATTTACAGTCTCGGACTCTTAGCGGTAATAGGTAGTCTTTCCATATTGTTAGCAGCAATACTTTTTCTCCCGGCACTTTTGTATATAATAAATAGAGGGTGAAAGATCATGTCTCACAAACTAAAGATAAGCGAAATGGTAATTGGAGGAATAAAGTTTTTCAAATACCTGTTGGTAGGGGGTCTTTTTAACATAAATCTGGAGGTAACAAAGAGATGTAATGCAAAGTGTGACTTTTGCGATTATTGGAAAGAGGTTCCTCCTAAGGAACTGAAAGATTATGTGTGTGTGGTAAAAAAACTTAACCCTTTATCTGTAAGTCTTACAGGAGGAGAGCCACTTCTCAGAAAAGACTTAGAGAACATCATACACAACTTACGCAAGAACTTTAGCTTTTTGTACATCTCTCTGATTACTAATGGGGTTTTATTGTCCTACGATAGGGGTATAAGACTTTGGGATTCGGGACTTAATGAACTTTCTGTATCCTTGGATTACTTGGATAAAAGGCATGACGATACACGAAAGATTCCTGGATTGACAGAGCATATTTTAGATGTTTCTCCAAGACTTGCCAAAGCAGGGGTAAACATATGCTTTAATGTGGTTATTAAAAATGACAATCTAAAAGATGTGCCAAAAATAATACGATGGGCAGCAAACAGAGGGATAAAGGTATCTCTCAGTACCTATAATTGGTGGAGAACAAATAACCGAGATCATGCGGTTAAGAAAGAGCAAATGCATGAACTTTTGCAGTTAATTTCCACTATAAAACAGCTTAAAAGAGAATTAGGAAATGTGATAACAAGTGACTATTATCTGGACAGGATTCCCATCTTTTTCCAAAAAGGTGGGGTTCCTGGATGTACAGCAGGTTTAAATTGGGTTCAGGTAACCCCTGATGGCATGATAAAAAGATGTTCAGATCATCCTGTGAAGTGTTCTTATACGGAGTGGAGGAAAGATCTTTTTGCTCCGACAGATTGTGATAAATGTTGGTATTCCTGTAGAGGAGCAGCTCAGGAGCCTTGGACCTTTTTTAGATTTATAAGAGAAGCAAGCGATGCTCTCAATCCATATTGCTTAAAAAAGGCATTATCAAGATGAATTCCAGTCTATCATTTTTTCTAATTCATACCAGCTTCTTACCTTTAAAAAAGGGTGAGGTTTTTGATTCCATGGTTGTTCAAAGACAATAGGCGTTATAGATGCCTTTTCAAGTATAAAACAGGTTTCAAGCCTGTCCTCTACAAAGTATTTGATTCCATATCTTTTAAGTAAACGGGCTTTTTCTTCATGTAAGCCTGTGGCGACAATATGGAAGCTGTCTTTTTGCAAATATTTTTTTACCCATTCCTGAATTCCTGTCTTATCTGGTCTTGCTGTCACAAATAATATCTTGTTTATTCTTGAAAGTCTTCTTAACACCTGGGTCGCACCCCTTAGAGGTTTTATGCCTATACTAACAGGTTCATGTAAGATCTTTTTTGCAACTTCTACGAGAACTTTTTCGTTATTCACTACTTTTGAAAGTTCATACTCTTTTATGTCCTCATATCTTATTTCTATTCCATAAAGATTTTTAACCTCTCTTATAAAGGCACTAATGGTGTCAGCGAAAACTCCGTCTATGTCAAAAGCTATCTCCTTTGGTTTTATTTTAAGCATATTCTAACTCAAGTGTATCCTTCCAAGGATCAGCTTTTTTTACTACCACCCATACCTCAGTTCCAGGTGCAAGAATTACACCTGATTTCTTTTTTATCTCGGCAGTAAGCAATATGTCTGGCAGGATTACCCGGTATTTTTTCTTTAATTCATCCAGCACGATAGCCTTTTGTTTTTCCCCTATGTGTTGAGCAAGATATTTTATAGTCCAATAACGAATCCTGTTTTTTGTTATTGTTTGAAGCTCTCTTACCACTGGTTCTACTTCCATTCTGATTTCTTCTAATTCCTTTGTAGTGTAAACCGGCACTTTTTTTAATATATAGCTTTTTATCTGCCTTTGAACCACCAAGTCCAGATATCTGCGTAAGGGGGATGTGGCTTGAGTGTATACATCTAATCCCAATACATTATGAGGAGCAGGAGAAGTACTTATAAGCATAGGTCCAAACTTTCTTATTTGTTGAATTGCGTGATAAATCTTATTTTCCCCTTCTTGGGCTGGCACAATGTCTATGGTTTTATCTTGGGTACGGAAAAGCACAGGGATATTTTTATCAAAACACATTTTTGCACAAAGCCAGTTGTATAATATCATGAATTCAGCAACTATGGTGTGAGCTGGTGTGTCTTGAGGGATCAATTTGATAAAAAGCTCTTTTTCTCCAAATATGATTTTTACCTCTGGCAAAGATATATTTATCGCACCTTTTCTGATTCTCTTCTCTCTGAGTATTGTGGCTATTCTATAAAGTTCACAAAGTTTTTCATCTTTTCCTTCTTTCAATATCTTATCCACAGCATTATAACTAAGTTGTTCTTTTACCTTTATAACAGTGGGAACAAATTCATAGTCTTTTATGTTCCCTTTGCGATCCATTTTTATGAGTAAAGAGACAGCAAGACGAGCTTTACCTTTTTTTAAACTTAAGAATTCATGCGAAAGCTCTTCGGGAATCATGGGGATTTGTCTGCGGGGAAGATAACAGGAACTTCCTCTTCTTCTTGCTTCCAAATCAATAACACTGTTAGCTGGAATCCATTCTGAAGCGTCAGCTATATGAATCCCGATTTCTATTTCTTCCTCATTTATCTGCTCTATACTTAATGCATCGTCAAAGTCTTTGGTATCTTCGCTATCTATTGTAAAAACTTCAAGATCTTCTAATATCTTTCTGTTCCTAAAATCAATCCTTTTTCTTTTTATCTTTTCAACTTCATTTTTTGCTTTCGCACTAAAAGATAAAGGGATATTCTTTTTTATAAGTTCTATGTTTTCGTCCTCTTCCCATACCCCAAGTTTTACTAAAATATCCTTTATCAAATAGGCATCCCGAGCCCCAATCTTTGAAAGGATTTCTTTGCCGATTTCATAATCTTTTGCCTCTTTTCCAAACAAGAATATATCCGAGAGAATCTTTGTAACATGATCAGCAAATTCGAATTTTTCAATTTCTTTGCCTTCTAATATGTTCTTTATCCAGATACTTCCTTTTTCTACCAATTCTTTTTTTCTTTCCTCTTCCGCTTTTTTTTGCATAACAGCAGCTATCTGTTCTTCCGTATGGGGGACAAACAGCCCGTCTTTCAGTTTAAAATACAATTTATCTTCAAATAGTGCTCTCATAACAGCAGATACATGAGCATCCGAGATTTCTTTCCCAAAGACAAGCTGAGCCAAATCTTCGTTTCCGAAGACTTCTTTTTCATCTTTTACAAGTTCCCATAACTCTTTTACATTTACTTTTTTCTTTAGCATTTCCCTTTCTTTCTCTGCATTAGAGATATATTCTAAAAGCTCTGACCTTGGTTTTGAGATGTCTATGGACAGCTTTGAGGCACACAAGATCCTATTGACGGATATATTTATTTCTTTGTTATTAGAAGTTAAGACATGTATCCTGTTTCTTTTTTTGCTCAAACAAAGTGCACATGTGAAATGTCCTTCTTCTATGAATTCTATTATCTTGCCCTCTATTTTCTGCGTTTGCATGGCTTCCATCTCATATCAGAAAAAAAATTTTTTTGCTATAAATTCCTTGACAAAAACAAATGTTCAGGTTATACGAAAATGTGCTTGACAAGAACGAACGTTCGGATTATACAATCTTCACCAGAAAGGAGGTGAGATACAATATTATACTAAATTTGCGATGTTTTATATCCTTATCAATTAGTAACAATTTAATTCCAAGGGAGGAGACAGATGAGCGGTATAGAGAAATTAAAAGAAGTCACAAATGTTATTGAAAGTGATGAGGAAAGGGCCAAATTTGAAAAGGATTATAGTCTTGTTCCCCCATGTAAACCTGACGCAGTGGTAAAGCCAAAAACCAGAGATGAAGTAGCAGAGATTGTGATCGCATGTAATGACAATAATATCCCGATCTTTCCAGCCAGTTCCAAAGTGCATTTTAATGGCGGAACAATTCCAAGGCCAAGTAAAACCATGCCAAGGCCTGTGGGAATTGTAATGGATCTGTCTGAGATGAACACCATTGAGAGGCTAAATGAAGATGATATGTGGGGATATTTGGAAGTAGGGGTTACATGGGAGCAGTATGCTAATGCACTTAAGGAGAAGGGTTACAGAACCACAATGCCTCTTCTTCCCCATGCAGACAGGTCAGTAGTGATGGACTGGTTGGAAAGAGAGCAGTCTACCATTCCTATGTTTGAATACTCTGAACAGATAGGTGGAATGTGGGTAGTGTGGGGACTTGGTGAAAAGTTTGCCACTGGTTCTGCGTCATCTAATACCTTTGGTCAGCCTGGAAACTACGCAGCAGGAGTTAACCCTCAAGGTCCGGGAACAATAGACTTTTGGAGATTACTTCAGGGTTCTCAGGGAACCTTAGGAATAGTAACAAAAGCAGTAGTAAAATTTGAGCGTATTCCAAAGATAGAAAAAGTATATTTCATCCCGGCAGAGGAATTAGAAGAGCTGATAGATCCGGTATATGATATACTGCACCGCCGTGTTGGATATGAGCGTCTAATAGTCAATAACATGGTTCTTGCTACTATGATCGCAGAAAGTGGAGATCAGATTTTGACTCTTAAAGAGAAACTGCCTCCTTATGTATTCATAATGGTAATAGGAGGCCTCTATCGTAAAGCAGAAATGCATTTAGGCTATCAAGAAGACTATCTTAAGACCACATTCAAAGAGAGATTCCCAAATGTAAATCTCACCGAAAAACTGGAAGGTGCACCTGGATTAGAGGAAAGACTTCCTGAGATGCTCAAGAATCCATGGCCAAAGGATAAGACATATTGGAAACATATGTTAAAAGGAAATTGTCAAGAATTGGTATTTATGACCACCCTTGAAAAAGCTCCAGGATTCTGTGAAGTGATTGCTCCCGTAGTAGAAGAGCATGGGTATCCTCTGGACCAAATCGGTCATTATATACAACCGGTAGAGGAAGGAAGAGCATGTCAAGTAACTTATAGTTTCTACTACTCTGATGATGAAAAAGAGAAGATTTTGAATCTTTACAAGGCTCTTATTCCTGTGGTGTGGAAAGCTGGAGGTTTCTTTAACAGACCTTACGAATACATAGCTCAATATGTATATAAGAAAGCTCCTGATTACACCAGATACCTTATGAGGGTGAAGAAGCTGTTTGATCCAAACATGATTCTGAGTCCAGGTAAGCTTTGCTTCTGGGTATAAATAAATTAATTTAAGGAGGTTAATGATGTCTTTCAAACTGGATCTTAACTTAGAGAATTACTTTTGGGAATCCCGTTGTTGCATGGGATGTGCCATGTGTAAATATGGTGATTGGATATATGCACCAGGAATTGCACCAAAATCAAAGAGATTTATCCATGATTTTACCTGGGTCTGTCCCGAGTGGCAGTGGGGTAAATTTGATAATTGGGGAGCAACAGGAAGAACAAGGCTTATAAATGCCTTATTTGTTGGTGACCTGCCATGGGATGAGCCTCTTATACATGAAGCAGCATTTCGTTGCTTTAGCTGTGGTGCATGTGATGTTGGATGCAAGCGTAACTTAGACTTAGAGATACTTCTTATGAATCAGTCTTTGAAGGTAGCATTAGTTGAAAGAGGCTTTGCAAGACCAGAACACAAAGGTATTATAGCCCGTATAGAGAAGTCCGGAAATTACTATGGAATGGATCAAAAGATCAGAAAAAATTGGGTAACAGATGATATAAAAGTAGAAGACAAGGCAGATGTACTGTTTTTTGTAGGGTGCTGGGCATCTTATAAGTATCCAGAGGTGGCGCAGGCTACGGCCAGGATTTTGAACAAAGCAGGGGTTCCATTTATGTTATTAGATGAAGAAAGATGCTGTGGTTCTCTTATGTATGAAACTGGCCATGTAAGAGAATTTAGAATTGCTGCAAGAGCCACCTTAGAGAAGATCAGGCAGTCCGGTGCCAAAACAGTAGTATGTGCATGTGGTTACTGTTACAAGACAATAAAGGTAGAATATCCGAAAGTCCTTGACATGGCTACAAGTGATTTGGGATTTGAGGTTCTCCATATTGCAGAGTTTGCAGATAAGTTGAGAGAAGAAGGAAAGATTACACCAAAAGAAGAACTTAAGATGAAAGTCACATATCATGATGCATGTAGCGTGGGAAGGCTCAGTGAACCATGGATCCCATGGGAAGGAATCAGAGACGCAGAAGACTGGGGTAAGCTTAAGCCAGCAAGGCAGTTCAGACGCGGGACAAACGGTTGTTATGAACCTCCAAGAAATCTTATCAAGGCAATACCTGGAATCGAACTGGTAGAAATGTTCAGACATCATCACAATGCCTATCACTCAGGAGAAGGTGGAGGCGTACTTGAAGCTTATCCTGAAACTGCCCACTTTGCAGCTGATTGGAGACTCAGAGAAGCAGACGAGTTTGGCGCAGAGGCAATAGTAACTCCAGATGTACATAGTTTGCATATGCTGAGAGGTGCCTTAGAAAGAGTTGAGACAGACACCGTTGGAAAGGTCTATCATATAGCTGAAATAGTGGATCAGACCTATTCTGGATAATTTGACAGGTGGCAGAGTTAAACCTCTGCCACTTAGATAAGGAATTGGATAAAACTTAAAAGAAAAGGAGGTTTCCGATGGCTTATAGGGAAAAACCAATGCTCAGCACAGAAGAGATGAAAGAGAAGCTAAGGCAGGTTAGGACACAGCCTTACTGGTGGGACATGCCAGAAGAAGCATATAAAGAATTAGAGGAAGCTGTAGGTCCGGACAAGATAAGCAGGGAGAAGGTGGTAAGGCAGGCGTATGTAGGGCGTGGATATGCGAGGGAACTGATATGGTTTTCTGGGCAGGCATATCCTCCATGTTGTGTGATTCAGCCTGAGACCACGGAAGAGGTGGCGGCTATAGTGAGGATATGCAACAA
>CAYMUI010000085.1:0-43018 GCA_964393645.1 uncultured Desulfobacterales bacterium
AGGTTTTGCGTATACATTAGAAGTAATGAGAAAAAGAAACAAATTGGTTATCAAAAATTTATTAACTTTTTTCATCTAAAATACGGATAGTTAAAAATGCCTGCAACACTGAAGTTAAAGGTATCATAAAAAGCGATTCAGAGCAAAGTTGTAAAAAAGATGTTAAAAGTATATAAAAGTTAACGGTTGGAATAAAGGATATGGAAAGTATTTCTATAAGAGAAGCGATTTTTCAAATAAATCGTATCAAAACGCACAGCACTTCAGAAAGAAGAGCTTGTACTTAATAGATGCTTATCTTTTTATTTCTGAAAGCTTACCCAAGAAATGGGCTGAATTGGATGAATTTGAAGGGAGCGAATACAGGCGTATCTTTGTGCCTGTAGAGGTAGACAAGCAGTGGATAGTGGCTAACATGTATGAAGAAGCATTTTAAGTTATAAAGCAGATCTGTTAAAATATCCTAATTCTACATCTGGGAAGTAACTTTTTATCAGCTCGGCCATTTTCTTTATTCCTATACCTTGGTGCTTGGGTGCCGGGATGTTTTTGACATAAAGGACAGGATCTATACACAGGTTTTTTAGGTGTATAAAATCCAATTTTGTATCCTGAATAAGCTCTTTTAATAGAGAAATTTCTTCTTCCTGATCATTTATTCCAGGAAATATTAGGTAATTGATCATGGTATAAAGACCTAATTCCTTAGAAATCCTTATTGACTCTATCACATCTGTAAGATCATAATTTCTGGGTCTGTAATAAGCCTTGTAGATCTCTGGTCTTACGCTATTGATACTTATTCTTATCGAATCAAGCCCGCTTTCTGCTATTACTTTTATCCTTTCGGGGTCACTCCCATTTGTATTTAGATTTATCGTTCCTTTTTGTGTCCTTTTTCTGATCTCCTTTATGCTTTCTGCAATAAGTTTGTATTCCATAAGAGGCTCTCCTTCACACCCTTGACCAAAGCTGACAATAGCATCAGGAGCATTTTCCAAGTGATTTACGGCGATTTCCACTATTTCTTCTTTTGTGGGAGTAAATTTTATTCTTTCGTGTGATGCAGGGAAAGAGCCTTTTGGTTGAAATGACAGGCATCCCAAACATCTGGCATTACAGGTTCTGCTGACAGGAAGAGGGGCTTCCCATCTTTCAAAAAAAAGATTTTTTGCAGCAAAACAGTGATTTCTCAGTGCACAATTTATAAGGTGTTTCACTAATCTTCCTTTATGAGCAGAGGTGTATTTTTTTATTTCTTTTAAAAGCCTTCTGTCGTCATAATTTCTGGGATCCCACTTTGGGTTCTTTTCTATCCAAAAGCCACAGATCCAATATTTTTCTTCTTTAAAGCCAACTGCTGTGTAGGCCCATGCAGGAAGTAAATACTTCTTTTTTGAGTAATCTGCTGCCGGAATGTGAGTTCTGACTATCCCTGGTTCGGGAAATGCGGCTACAGCAAATATCCTTTCTTTTTTTCCTTTTATTTCTGCATAGGGAACTATTACATACTTTCCTGTTTCAGGATCTAACCCTACAGGAGGACAATCTGGTAAGTAGAAGAGTTTGCTGAACTCTGGCATAGGAATCAATTCTTCTGGCCTTATTGGATAAGGGGCAAGAGCAGAGAATCCAGCCATCCTGTAATAAGGATGGTCGTATATTTTTCCGTTCTTGTCTGCAAAGAGCATGTAAGGTAGATCTTCTATCCACTTCATGCTCTGTAGCCCAGTCTTCTCAGTGCACTCGGATCTTTTGTCCAGTTTTTTTGTACTCTTACGAACAGATCTAAGTAGACCTTTTTTCCAAACACAAATTCCAGTTCTTCTCTTGCTGCCTGACCGATTTTCTTTATCATCCTTCCCGATTGACCTATGATAATCTTTTTTTGTGAATCTGTCTCTACATATATCTTTGCAGAGATTATTATCATGTCCTTTTCGGGATCTCTTTGCACGAACTCCACATCTACAGCACATGAGTAGGGAATCTCTTGTTTTGTGAAGAAGAAGATCTTTTCTCTTATTATTTCAGCTATAAGGAATTCCTTTGGTTGATCTGTTTTCATATCTTCGGGATAAAACATAGGGCCAGGTTTTAAGTATTTTTTTATTTCTTCTATAAGAATGTCCAGCCCGTCCCCTTTTAGGGCAGAAATAGGCACTATAGCTTCAAATGGATATTTGTCTTTGTACTCATCGATCATAGGGAGAAGGTCTGTTTTTCTTATAAGATCTATTTTGTTTATTACCAATATAGCCGGCTTCTTCAATTGCTCCATCTTTTCTATAATCCTTTCTACCTCTGGGTCATCGGGATTTTGAGCATCTATCATGAGCAGTATCAGATCAACATCTTTCATGGATGAGATGGCTGTATCTATCATGGTTTTGTTTAAAAGGCTTTTGACATAGCTGTGGATTCCGGGAGTGTCTACAAATATGATCTGAAATCCATCTCCGTGATATATGCCTAAGATCTTGTTTCTGGTTGTTTGAGGTTTTGGTGTGACAATAGATACCTTTGTTCTGAGTAAGTTGTTGAGTAAGGTAGATTTTCCCACATTGGTTGGCCCAATTATTGCTACAAAACCTGAAAGAAATTCCTTCTGGTTCATGCTGCCTCCACTTTTATTTTTTCTTCTAAAAGAGATTCGTCAGCCCGGATTTGCTTTATTTTTATCCCTGTTTCTGCCTCGATAATTCTTATACCTTCGTTCTTGTAGCCTTTTAACAAAGGGATAAGTCTTGAGTGGATAGATATTACCGCTTCGTTTTTTATGTTGCTTTTTTTTAATAAAGGCACAACGCGGTCTTTTATAAAAGCCGTGGATCTTACAAGGAATCCAAAGGCTGGATGCCATGGGCCTGCTACTATGTTTTTAGTTAAAGATGCAGAGTTCATAAGACCTATCCTTATAACGGGAATTCCTTTACTTTCTAAAGTAATAACAGCTTCTGAACATATATCTACAGCTTCTTGTAAACTAAGCGGTCTGTAGAGCTTTTTTTTATAGAGTTCTTCAAGTTCTGTTCCTTTTATAACAACTGTAGGATATAATCTGACCATATCTGGCGCAAGCTCGATGGTTTTCTGTATGGTCACTCTGAACACCTCTTTTGTATCGCCGGGGAGCCCGGGCATAAGCTGGATCCCGACTTTAAACCCTTGGGCTTTAAGAAGCTGAAAAGAATTAAAGACATCTTCTGCTGTATGTCCTCTTTTTGATAGCCTCAAGACATTATCATCAAGAGACTGGGCTCCCAGCTCAACTGTTTCTACGCCGTATTCCTTTAATATGCTCAATATCTCTTTGTTTATAGAATCTGGTCTCGTAGAGATTCTGATCCCACTAACAATCCCTTTTTCTATGTATCTTCTTACAGGTTCAAGAAGCCTTTTCATGTAAGGGACTGGAAGACTTGCAAAGGTGCCCCCATAAAACGCTACCTCGATCCCTTGCTCTTTTTTGTATCTTTTGGAGTTAAGAGCAACCTTTATGTTTTTTTCTACAAGTTCTGGATCTGGTTTCCTTTCTCCTGTGATCTTTTTCTGGTCACAGAAAATGCACCTGTGGGGACATCCCTGATTTGAGATAAAGATAGGCACAATAAATTTTCTTAGCGTCTTAGCCATTTAAGTGCTTCCTTTGCCACTTTTTTTTCTGCTTCTTTTTTGCTCCTTCCTTCTGCTTCAGTAATGAATCTGTTATTTAAAAATAATCCTACCTTAAATCTTTTGCTGTGAGGAGGTCCTGTTTCTTCCATAAGCCTGTACTCAGGCAGTGTACCAAATAACTTTTGGACCTCTTCTTGAAGTCTGGTTTTGTAGTCTATTTGAGGGTCTGCTTTCTCTATGGATTCTGAAAAGATAAGCTCTACTATTTCCAATGTCTTGGAAAATCCGGCATCCAGATAGATTGCACCAAACAATGCTTCTACTGCATCGGCAAGAATAGAATCTTTGCTCCTGCCTCCCATCTTTTCTTCGCCTTTTCCAAGAAGAATAAGTTGGTCTATTCCCAGTTTCTTTGCAATCTCAGAGAGACCTTTTTCAGATACAATTAAGGTTTTGATCTTATTAAGATTGCCTTCCCTTGCCTCAGGAAATCTTTTGATCAAGATATGTCTAACAGCCAGTTCTATAACCGCATCTCCTAAGAACTCCAGTACTTCGTTATCTCTTATTTTCTCCTTTGTTTCATTTACATAAGACGAGTGTGTAAGTGCTTGTTTAATTAAGGAGTGATTTTTGAACTTATAACAGATCTTTTTATATAAGGGCTCAATTTTCATTCCTTTTCTGTTCGCAGATCCCCCGTAGCATGGTCAGTATTCCCTGCTTTATTTTTTTATTATCTATATTTCTAAACAACTTTACCAGCTCTTTTTCTTGTTGTGTAAGTTTTGCGCCGTAGCTTTCTGTCTCTTCCATAGCAACAGGTATGTTATTATTTTCCTCGAAAAATGTGTATATGTCCACATTTAACGCATTTGCTATCTGAAAGAGCCGGGAGACGGAGATTTTGCTTATACCTTTTTCATACTTTTGAATTTGCTGAAATGAAAGCCCAACTTTTTCTGCTAATCCCATCTGCGAAATCCCTTTCTTTTTTCTTATTTCTCTTATTTTCTGGCCTATCCGCTTTTCTATCA
Source organism: uncultured Desulfobacterales bacterium (assembly GCA_964393645.1). Lineage (GTDB taxonomy): Bacteria > Desulfobacterota > DSM-4660 > Desulfatiglandales > JALVZP01 > JALVZP01. The sequence goes on from CAYMUI010000085.1 coordinate 4,656, forward strand.
CGCGGATCTTTTACCTCTTTTTATTTTTCTTGACTTTAATTTTGTATCACATAAAATAGCCAATTAGTCTAACAACTAAAGGTTGTATATTAAGTTTTTTTGATTATACTCAAAGTAGTAATTTCGCAATTGAGGATATAACTTATGGAAGAAGTTAAAAAAAATAACATACTTGTTGTAGAAGAGAGTGAATTGGTGATGAATGTACTTTATACGGTTTTGGACTATTTCTTTAATGTAGACTGGGCATTGGACGGAGTTTTTGGGATCCAGCTTCTGGAAAAAAACAAGGATAAATATGATATAATCCTTACAAACCACACAATGCCCAGGATGAGCGGGGTGGAATTTATAAAGTGGGTTAAGCGAAAATTTCCTTCTATTCCTGTAGTATGCTTTGTGGATGATTTTATAGATGCTCCAGAGGTAATGGAAGCCGGTGCAGATGCCTTTGTGGTAAAACCTTTTCGTGTGCTCCACCTTTTAAAGATCCTCAGAAGGCAACTGGGTTATAAAGATACAGACAATGAATTAATGAAAGCTATTGCAAAAGGAAGACCTGCAGATGATAGATGAGGTAGATAAGGCAATCATAAGGTTGATTCAAGGAGATATACCTCTTGTGCCAAGGCCTTTTGCACTTATGGCTTCGAAGATAGGGATTTCAGAGGAAGAATTCATACGCAGGATCAAGATATTAAAACAGAAAAAGATCTTAAGAAGATTTGGCGCAACACTAAGACATCAAATAGCAGGCTTTAGTGCTAATGCTATGATAGCTTGGATTGTGCCAGAAGACAGGATAGATGATATAGGAAAGACATTTTCTAAGCTGAAAGAGGTTACTCACTGTTATCAAAGACCTTCTCACAAAAACTGGCCGTATAACCTTTATACCATGATACATGCCGATACAAGAGAAAACTGTTACAAAATAGCCCAAAGGATGTCCAAGTTAGTGAACATAAAGGATTATGTACTGCTTTTTAGTGAAAAAGAATATAAAAAAACGAGCATGAGGTATTTTTGATGAATGTTGATAAGTCTCATAAGCTATTTAAAAAAGCAAAAGAGCTTATTCCCGGTGGTGTTAACAGCCCTGTAAGGGCAGCAAAGGCCGTGGAGTCAGTCCCTTTGTTTATTCAAAAGGGACACGGTTGTTACATATGGGATGTGGACGGAAACAGATATATAGACTATGTGTGTTCTTGGGGACCTCTTATTCTTGGACATGCCCATCCTGAGGTGTTGAAGGCGATAGAGAAGGTTATTCAGGACGGAACGAGCTTTGGTGCTCCTACAGAACTTGAAGTGAAGATGGCAGAGATGATTACAGAAATGATTCCGTCTGTAGAAATGGTGCGCATGGTAAACTCTGGAACAGAAGCAACCATGAGTGCAGTAAGACTTGCAAGGGGATATACGGGCAGAAAGATAATCGTAAAGTTCGATGGATGTTATCATGGTCATTCAGACAGTCTTCTTGTTGCTGCCGGATCAGGGGTTGCTACTTTTGGAATTCCCGGCAGTCCCGGGATACCAGAGGAAGTGGCCAAGCACACTATCTCTCTTCCATTTAACAATCTGGATAAGGTGAGAGAAGTCTTTGATAGAATGGGGGAACAGATAGCAGCGGTGATAGTAGAGCCAGTTGCTGGTAACATGGGAGTGGTGCTTCCAAAAGATGGTTTCTTAAAGGGTTTGAGAGACATAACAAGTGAGTACGGTTCATTGCTTATATTTGATGAGGTTATCACTGGTTTTAGAGTATCTCCTGGAGGAGCACAGGAACTTTTTGGTATACAGCCTGATCTGACATGTCTCGGAAAGATAATAGGAGGAGGTTTTCCAGTAGGTGCCTATGGTGGAAAGAAGGAGATAATGCAGCGTATTTCTCCAGAAGGAGATGTCTACCAAGCAGGCACCTTGTCCGGGAATCCTGTGGCAATGATGGCGGGAATTGCTACTTTGAGTGTACTAAAGGACGCTTCTGTATATCAGGAACTTGACAGAAAAAGCAGGTTGCTTTTCGAGGGTATTGAAAAAAGAGCAAAAGAAAGAGGTATACCTGTAAAGGTTAACAGAGTAGGGTCTATGGGATCTATCTTCTTTACAGATCAAGATGTAACCGATTTTGATTCAGTAAAAAGAAGTGACAGAGAAAAGTTTAAGAAGTTTTATAAAGAAATGCTTTCCAGCGGAATATACATAGCACCATCGCCTTTTGAAGCCATATTTGTCTCTCTTGCTCATACAGATGAGGTACTCGAATATACCGTAGAGGCTGCAGACAATGCATTTAAGGTACTTTAGACTGTGTGTTTTGGTTTTATTGTGCTTCGTTGTTTTCATACCACCTTGTTATTCTGTTATAGATGTAGCGGTAAGCATTCTTCCCCAGAGGTTTTTTGTAAAAAAAATAGCAAAGGATAAAGTAAATGTGGTGGTTCTTGTGCCTCCCGGATATAATCCGGCCACTTATGAGCCTCGCCCGAGTCAGATAGCCAAAGTGGAAAAGGCAAAGGTTTATTTTGCTATAGGAGTGCCTTTTGAAAAAGTATGGCTTAAAAGATTTATAAGTCTAAATAAAGACCTTTTGATTATTCACACAGATAAAGGAATAAATAAAAAAGACGGAGACCCTCACATCTGGCTCTCTCCTCCTCTCGTAAAAAAGCAGGCAGAAGCTATAGCTGGATGTTTGAAAAAGATAGACCCGTTAAACAAAAATTTTTACGAGGATAATCTCAAAACATTTCTCAAGCAGATAGATCTCTTAGACAAGGAAATAGCAGAGATACTGAAAACTAAAAAAGGAAGGCCTTTTCTGGTATATCACCCCTGTTGGGGGTATTTTGCTGACAGGTATGGGTTAAAGCAGATTGCCATAGAAGAGAAAGGAAAAGAACCGTCAGTTTTAAAACTTGCAAGACTCATTTCTTACTGCAAGAAGACCGGAATCAAAGCGATCTTTGTACAGCCTCAATTTCCCAACAGGTCTGCTTATATTATTGCCAAGGAATTGGGAATAAATGTTATAAGCATAGACCCACTGGCAGAGGACTGGATAAAGAACTTGCGAGATGTTGCTGTGAAGTTAGAGAATTTTATCTAAATCCTTTTTAAAAGCCTTCTGGCCACCTTTGCTTCAGTGGAGCGGGGAAATTTTTTTATCAGTCTTCTGAGTATTACTTTTGCACTGGTTTTATCCTTTATCTTCAAAAATGCCTGTGCAAGCCTCAACATGGCAGAGGGGACTTTGTTTCCTTTGCGATATTTTTTTATGACTTCATAGTATGCGAGTATAGCTTTTTCATACTTATTCAATCCCATGTAGCATTCGCCTATCCAGAACCACGCATTATCTGATAGATTGGACTTTGGATACTTTTTTAAAAAAGCCTTAAAAGCGAGTATCGCTTCTTTATATCTGCCTTGTTTGTATAAAGAATAAGCCCTGCTATAGAAGTCTTCCTTTTGAGAGGTCTTTTTTGCCTCTTTTTTTGTTGGAATCTGCTCCGTAAGACCGAGGTAGTCCTGAATCTGTTTTATTTGTCCTTCCAATTTTGAAAGTCTTTGAGATATTTGCTCTAATTGTTGGTTTAATTGATCAATCTTTGAAAGATCTGATTCAACAATTTTCTTAATTATTGCTCTGTTTTCTTCTGTTTTTCCTCTTACACTGTTTATATCCTCTCTTACAGAATCTATGTCTGCCTTTATGTCTGCTATATCCTTTCTCAGGCTTAGAACATTTGAATCTATCTTTTTGTTTACTTCCTTGTTTATGTTTCTTTCTACACGATAGAGACGAGATTCTAACTGATCTATCTTCGTGCTCAGGGTATTTACTTGGGTCTGAGTAGCACAGGAGAAAAAAAGAGGCAGAAACAGGGCAACACCCCATTTCCACCTCTTTTTAGCTGTTTTTCTAAAAAGCATTACTTCCTTCTTATGAGTTTAAATTCATCTCTTCTGTTCTTTGCCCAAGCCTCTTCACAATGGCGAGGATCAATAGGATTTTCCTCTCCATAGCTGATGGTTGTAATTCTGTCAGGAGAAACTCCAAGTTCTATTAAATACTTCTTTGCTGCTTCTGCTCTTCTTTGACCCAATGCAAGATTGTATTCCTCTGTGCCTCTTTCATCACAGTAGCCTTCAATTCTCACATTAAATTCAGGATGTTTTAGTAGCCACTCTGCTTTTTTCTTGAGAATTTCTCTGGCTTCTGGTTTTAGATCAGCTTTGTCAAAGTCAAAATGTATCATCGTGCTTTCAAACTCTTTTATTTCCTCCTCTAATTTCTTTCTCTTTTCTGCCTCTTCTTTTGCTTTCAGCTCTTCCATGCTTACTGCTGGTTTTTCGATTTTAGTAACAGAGGGCGCTTTTTCTTCAGGTTTTCCAGGTTTTCCAGTAGGCTGAATTCCGGTCTGTGGCGGTGTCACTTTCTTTTTGGTACAAGAAGGGCAACTGCAAGAGACAAGATACATGCTCAGCCCCATTACAAATAAGAAAATTATTAACCTCCATTTACTGCTTTTCATAACTAACCCTCCCATTATTTGATAGTTTTTATTTTTGCTTTTAACACCTGAATAATGAATTTTCAAGTTAATTGTTATTTAAATCTTCTTTTCTTTAAAATAAGTATCGTGCCAGAGGTCAAAAGTATTATTAAAGAGATAAATTGCGTAGCGCTCATCTGTCCCACGAACGGGACAACATCACCTCTAAACCTCTCTATTATGATTCTCTGGAGACTGTGCATTAGCAAGTACCACAAAAATATTTGCCCTTCAAAAGATTTCCATTTTCTGAGTATCATCAGACAAGCAAATATGATACTACAGGCTAAGCAATGGTAAAGTTGAGTAGGATGAAGCGGGACATTTAAAGGAGCTAAACAGTGAGGATTATGAAATGTAACTGCCCATGGAAGGGTTGTTGGTTTACCGTAGCAACATCCTGCCATAAAGCAACCTATCCTGCCTATTGCCTGCCCAAGCGCAGCAGATGGAGCAATTATGTCTCCTAAAAGCCAAAAGTTTAATTTGTACTTTTTAACATACCATCCTGCCACAAGGCAGCAGGTTATAAGTCCTCCAGCGAATACAAGCCCCCCTTTCCATATCTGGAGTATATCTAAGGGGAATTTCATGTAATATCCTAAGTTCATTAATACATAAACTAATCTTGCACCAAATATAGCGGCTATAATCATCCAAAAACACAGGTCAGAAATAAGGTTTGGAGATATTCCTTCTTCTTCTGCCAGCTTCATACTGAGAAATATACCAGTAAATATTCCTGCTGCTACGAATATACCGTAGGTGTGAATGGTAAGAGATCCTATGCTAAATAGATCTGGATACATTTTTCTCTTTTAGAAGACCTATTCCCAGAAGGATTGTGCCAACCGTTATGGATATGTCTGCCACATTAAAGGAAGGCCAGTGATACTGGTGAATATGAAAGTCTAAAAAATCCACCACTCCACCATACAAAAGCCTGTCTATAAGATTTCCCACTGCTCCAGATATAATCAGTGTTATTCCTGCTCTTATCCAAAGGTTATTCTCAGGCCTAAGAGACCAAAGAATCAGGATTGTAATAGCAATTATGTTAGCAGTAATAACTAAGAATGGGGAAAGAGAGGAATTATTCATTATTCCAAACAGAACACCTTTATTTTGAATGTATGTAATGTTAAAAAAGCTGGAAATTGGTATGCTCTGATTAAGCTTTAGATTGTGTGTAACAATATATTTTGTAAGCTGATCTAATGCTATTATACTTACTACAGGGCCTATTTTCATTTCAGCTCCTTTATTGCTTCGATGCACCTTTGACACAGGTCAGGATAATCAGGGTTCTTTCCCACAGAGCTGTCGTGAATCCAGCATCTTTCACATTTTGGATAAGAACTTTTTTTGACTAATATCTTAAGGCCGGGAATCTCTTCAGATTCAAATCCTTCGTTTAGGTCTTCTACAGAAGTAAGTGTAACATTTGAAACGATAAATATGGTTCTTAATTCATCCTTATAAGCAAGAAGGAAATCCATGAGTTTTGGGGATGCGCCAATGGTCAGGTCTGCTTCAAGAGAATGACCTATTATTTTGCTTTTCCTTGCTATCTCCATAGCCTTATTTACTTCTGCTCTTATATCGAGAAGTTTTTCCCATCTGTCTTTAAGCTTCTGATCTTTGTATTCCTCTTTCACAGGGATAAATTGTTCCATATGTACGCTTTCAGCTCTTTTGCCTTTCATGTATTGCCATACTTCATCCGCAGTAAATGAAAGCACAGGAGCCATAATTCTGACCATTACTTCCAGTATTTCATTCATTGCCGTCTGAGCAGATCGTCTTTTTAACGACTTAGGAGGATAAGTGTAAAGTCTGTCTTTTATTATGTCCAAGTATATAGCAGAAAGATCCAACACACAGAAGTTATGCAGTGTATGATAGACTATGTGAAATTCAAATTCAGAATAAGCTCTTTGAACCCTTTCGTTCATTTCTTGGAGTCTGTGCAATATCCACTTATCTATCTCCTCCATTTCAGCGTAAGGAACTCGATCCTTTTCTGGATCAAAGTCATACAAGTTGCCTAACAGGTATCGGCAAGTATTTCTTATTCTTCTATATGCTTCCACAAGCCTTTGCATTATTTCCTTTGAGAGCCGGATGTTGTCTTTGTAATCCTCAGCCGATACCCACATCCTTATTATCTCAGCACCATAATCTCTGACCAGTTCATCAGGTCCGATCACATTTCCCATAGATTTGTGCATTGCCCTTCCTTGTGCATCCACTACGAATCCATGAGTAAGAACACTCTTGTAGGGTGGTTTTCCTCTTGTGCCCACAGAACAGAGCAGTGAGCTGTGAAACCATCCCCTGTGCTGATCACTTCCTTCCAGATATATGTCTGCTGGGTATCTGAGGTCCTGCCTTTTTTCCAGTACAGCGGCAAAACTTACTCCTGAGTCAAACCATACATCCAATATGTCTTTCTCTTTTTCAAATTCCGTGCTTCCACATTCAGGACACTTTGTTCCCTCTGGAAGGAGTTTCTCTGCCGGTTCAGTAAACCATATGTCAGCCCCGTGTTTTTCTATCTTTTTTGCCACATATTCTGCTGCTTCTTTGGATATAAACGGCTTTTTACACTTTTTGCAGTAGAATATGGTGATAGGAACTCCCCACACTCTTTGTCTTGATATGCACCAATCAGGCCTGTTTTCTATCATGCCATAGATTCTGTCTTTTCCCCAGTAAGGGATCCATCTGACCTTAGAGATCGCTTCGAGAGCTTTTTTTCTCAGATCGTTCTTTTCCATGGATATAAACCACTGCTCGGTGGCTCTAAATATAACTGGTTTTTTACATCTCCAGCAGTGAGGATATTCGTGAGTTATTTCATCTTCTTTTATTAACGCACCTTTCTCCTTTAATTTTTGATTTACTGCCACATTTGCCTCAAAGACTTGCATTCCTGCAAAGTACTCAACATCTTTCGTGAATCTTCCTTCATCATCTACAGGGGAGTAGGTTTCTAAACCATACTTCAGACCAGTTTCATAGTCTTCTCCTCCGTGACCCGGGGCAATGTGAACACATCCCGTGCCCGCATCCAAAGTTACATAAGAAGCAAGCACTATTTTAGAACTCCTCTTGTATAAAGGATGTTCTGCTTCCATGCCTTCCAGTTTTTTTGGATCAATGGTGGCTACGACTTCGTAATCGCTATACCCAAAATCGTGCATACATATGTCTGACAGCCCTTGCGCAAGTATCATTATTCCGTCTTTTTTTGTATCTACTGCCACATATTCAAAAGAAGGGTTCAGTGCAATAGCTAAGTTGGCCGGTATGGTCCACGGAGTAGTGGTCCAGATAACTATGTATATCTCATTTGCTCCTTTTAGTTCTGGATAGATGCTCCCTAAATCAGAGATCATGCGAAATCTTACAAATATAGAAGGAGATACACGCTCTTTATATTCTACTTCTGCCTCTGCAAGTGCTGTTTTACAGTGAATACACCAATATATGGGTTTCTTGCTTCTTACTAAGCTTCCGTTTAATGCAAACTTAGAGAATTCTCTTACTATAGTAGCTTGATAGTCTGGACTCATGGTTAGATACGGATTATCCCACTCTCCTAATACCCCGAGTCTTTTAAATTCCTGTTTTTGGATCTCTACGAATTTTTTCGCATAGTCTTTGCAATATCTTCTTATTTCTACTGGGGACATTTCTTTCTTTTTCTCTCCCAGCTCTTTGTCTACATTATGCTCTATGGGTAACCCGTGACAGTCCCAGCCGGGTACATAAGGGGCATCATATCCCGCCATCTGTCTTGACTTTACAATAATATCCTTTAGGATTTTGTTGAATGCTGTACCCATGTGTATATGTCCATTCGCATAAGGAGGGCCATCGTGAAGTATGAAAATCGGTTTTCCTTTGGAGCTCTTTCTTATAAGTTTATAAAGGCCTATTTCGTCCCATCTTTTCAGAATCTCGGGTTCTTTTTTTACTAAATTTGCCTTCATAGGGAACTGGGTCTTTGGCAGATTCAGTGTGTCTTTGTAGTCCATGAAATTCCTCCTTTTAAGTCCTCACTCCCAGATGCTCTATCATTTTATTTGCATAGCTTATAACAAAGTCTCTCTGTTTTTCTGTACAATAACCACAACATGTACATCTTAAACTTTTGGAGCTACGCACATAAAGTTCCAACTTTATCCAGTCATTGCCAAGCTCGAGCGCGCATATATGAGGTGAGCACTCTTTGTGTTCTGCCTGCGTCTTTGTAAGCAGTTGTTCCGGGATCTGAATCCAAAACAGTCCATTTATAGGGGACGAAATAGCATTGTCTTTTAAAAATTTTTCTATTTTTTGCATGTCTTTTTTGCTTATCTCATCAATGAGATAGGATCTCATTTTTCAACCTCTCTGGTTCTGTTTTTAAGTCTATCTTTCTTCCCACAATAAAGGCGTCTATAATCGAGTAGAGCCAAATACAAACAAAAATGGCAAATATAATCCAGAGGACGGTGTGATCCTGAGCCTTAAACTTAGAGATTACCATTTCTGGATAAAGTTCGTTTATGGCAAGTCCTTTCAGGGATGCTTTAACGAGAAAATATGTTTCTACAACGGCCAAGATAAGAAGAACAAGTACAGATAAACAAAGAGCTACCCCTTTTTTTATCTGACCGTTGATCATCTGGCCTAATCCAGGAACTACCAGTGCAGAACAAAGTGGTGAAATGATGCTTTTTTTCATAGCAAAGAGAATATATCAATGCGAATACTTCATGTCAAATGGAATAAGAGGTATTCCACTTAATTGACATAAAGCAGGAGCTTGGCAAAATATAAAATTAAACTTCGGGGATATGAGGCTTGAGGAAAAGATAAAAGCCGTCTTAGAAGTCTTTCGAGATCTGGAAAGAGAGATAAGTCTATTTAAACAAAGAACAAAGCTTTCGTGTAAAGATGGATGTATAGACTGTTGTCTTAAACCAGACATTGAAGTAAGTGTATTGGAGTTTTTGCCTCTTGCTTGGTATCTTTCAAATCAAGGCAGGTTAGAATATTGGCTTAAGAAGTTGGAACAGGCCGATTCAAGCCATTGTGTTTTCTTAAAGAAAGAGCCTCCGGATCTGGGATGTTCTTTTTACAACTTAAGAGGACTTGTATGCAGGCTGTTTGGTTTTTCGTTTATATTAGATAAAAGACAAAGACCGCAGCTTCTTTGTTGCCCTTTTTTAAAGGATAAATTTTCTTATTCGATTATAAAGCAATTGCAAAGTATTCCTGTAGCATCTCACTACAGTATGAGATTAATAGCTATTGATCCTTATCTTGGAACCCAAGTATATCAAATAAACATAGCTGTATTAAAAGCGATCGAGCTTGTTGGAACTTATTTACGATTCAAAAAGGCAGCATAAGCTGCTGAGGAGCTCTTTCTGGTTTTCTGTAAGAGATACAAAAACTTCCTTTTATATCAGGGTTTTTACAGTAACAAACCGTAGCTTTTATACCAAAAGATTCCGCAATTTTTGATATTCTCTGGTATCCTTTTTTTCTTATTCCTACAGGAAGGAGCTTGCTCATAGTCGAAGTGCCTACCTTTTGCCAAGGTCGGTTTGAATAACAGGAATCCAGTAACTTTAATAGACTTGGATCAAGTTCATTCCTTAGTATTTCAAAAATAGCAGGTCTTATGTGTAAATAACTTAGTGTCACTCTTTTTATCCCTGTCTTTTTAAGTCTTCTAAACAAGCTTTCAATACACTCCTCTGTGTCTGTTAGAAAGGGAATTATAGGATCGAGTCTTACGTCAGGTATTATCCCTACGGAAACCAATCTTTCAATATTGTAAAGTCTCTCCTCTACAGATGGAGCAAAAGGTTCAAATTTAGAGACCAGTTCCTGATTCAGAGAAATAAGTCCGATCTGGGCTCTTACGAAATCTCTCTTCTTTGAGAACAGATCTATAAAATACTCTGGGATGTAACCTTTTGTAAGAAAGGATATTGTTATATTTCTTTTCAAAATCTCTTCCATACACTTAAATGTTGTATTTAATATCTCAGGATGTGGTTGAAAACAGTCAGTAGAAGTATTGAATATTACTAAATCTGGTCTACTTCTCTTTCTGGGATTGCTCAGCTCCTTTTTTATTAAATCCGGAAGGTTTACATACAATTCTACTATTCCCTTTGGGGGAGCACTGGAGTATCCTCTTGCATAACAGTAAACACAATAGTGCATACATCCATTTGTTATGTTTAAGGCATGGTAACCGTCCAGACATCCAAAACTGCACTTCTTTAGCGCGTAAGATTTTTTTTCTTTCTTCACCAGAATAACTTGATCCGCTTTTTTTGAGCTGATCTCACTTTTCATATCCCAATTTGTCCAAAAGTCTTTTTAAAAATTCTTTTTGCCCTTTAGTGATCTTTTCCATGGCAGTGTTAATGTCAAACCACTCTCCTTTGTCCACTTCCGGATATTCTCTTATTCTGCCAGAACCTTTGGGCCATTCCAGTTGAAAAGTATTACTCTTTAGCTTAGAGACATCCAAATCTCCTTCTACTGCCCATACATGTACTACTTTTCCACTTGGTTGTTTTACTTCTCCCAGATCTATAAAGGTTCCATCTACATCAAAACCTGTTTCTTCTTTAAACTCTCTTTTTGCGGCTTCGATCGAAGCCTCTCCTTTTTCACATATACCTTTTGGAATTGACCAAGCACCTTTGTCCTTGTTTTTCCAAAATGGACCTCCAGGGTGTACGAGCATCACTTGTAGCTGGCCATTTTTAAATCTGTAAAGCAGTATCCCAGCACTTTTCACCGGCATTTTTGCACCTCTGTTTTAACTTTTAACAGAAACCCTATTAGTTGACAATAAAAATGGCATTTGTTAAAAGTCCTAACCAGATGTAGAAATAAAGGGAAAGGAGTGGAGCAATGGAGGCATTAACCCCTTTTTACGAAGTGAATGAAGCCTTAGTGGCAATGGGTGCAGAAAAGTTGAATCTATGCATGCAATGTGGGATGTGTGCCGGGTCGTGTCCATGGCGGATTGTTAACGGTCCTTTTAATATAAGAAGACTTATAAGATCTGCTCAACTTGGAGTAGAAGGAGGATATGAATCAGATGATATACTGTATGGATGTACAACATGTAACAGGTGTGTTCTCAAGTGTCCGAGAGGGGTAACTATAATTGATATAGTAAGAGCGATAAGAGCAATGATAGCTGAAACAGGAGCAATTCCGGGTGTTCTTAAAACAGCCATAGGCAGTGTCCACAGCAATGGAAATCCATGGTCTGAACCGAGAGAGAAGCGGATGTCTTGGGCAGAAGGTCTGGAAGTGCCAAAATTTGATGAAAACAAAGAATATTTACTTTTTGTGTGCTGTACATCTTGCTATGACCCAAGAAGCCAAAAGATAGCTAAAGCAATGGTGAGTATACTGAAAAAACTTGGGGTAAGTTTCGGGGTTATTGGAGAGGAAGAGAGCTGTTGCTGTGAGTCAATAAGAAAGATAGGGGATGAGGAGCTTTTTGTTAATGTTGCTACCAAGAACATAGACCTTTTTAAGAAAAATGGTGTAAAAAAAGTGATTACTACATCCCCCCATTGTTACTATACATTCAAAAATGAATATCCTGAATTGGGAGCGGAGTTTGAACCAATACACTATACACAATTCTTGTGCGAGCTTTTGGAAAGCGGGGAGCTAAAAATAAGCAAGCCTGTTTCAAAGAAAATAACCTATCATGATCCGTGTTATCTCGGCAGGCACAGTAATATATACGAAGAGCCACGGAAACTTTTATCCGCATTGAGTAACGGAAACTTTGTAGAGATGAACAGGATAAAGCAAGATAGTTTGTGCTGTGGCGGAGGCGGTGGGAGAGTGTGGATGGAAACAAAGCCAGAATACAGATTTTCTGATGTAAGAATACTTGAGGCATGTGATACTGGTGCTCAGATCCTTGCCACCGCGTGTCCGTACTGTATCACAATGCTGGAGGACAGCAGAAAAACAAAAAACAAAGAGGATGTTATAGAAGTAAAGGATATATCCGAGCTCATAGACGAGGCAATTTAGCCTATAATGATAGCTTATGTAGATTGTATCTCTGGAATAAGCGGGGATATGTTTTTATCCTCGCTTATTGATTTAGGAGTTCCTGTTTCTGCTATAACGGAAGCGATTTTATCTTTAAAGATAGAAGGGATCAAAAACTTTGAAATAAAAGTTTTTAAAGAAAAAAGACATGGCATAGCAGGGACAAAGATAGACATATATTCTGAAGATGCTGTAAAGAGTAGATCTTTTGTTTCTATAAAAGAGGCAATTCAAGGTTCTTCTCTTGATTCAAAAATAAAAGAGAAAGCAATCCATATATTTGAAATAATAGCTAAGGCAGAAGCAAAGATACATAATTGCAAGTTAGAGGAAGTTCACTTTCACGAAATCAGCGGGCTCGATTCTATAGTTGACATAATCGGGGTTTTGGTCGGAATAGAGCATTTGGGAATAAGAGAGGTATTCTGCTCTCACATCCCACTGGGCACAGGTATTATGAAATCTGCTCACGGCACACTTCCTATTCCTGCTCCTGCTACTTTAGAAATATTAAAGGATCTGCCCGTTTATGGTTCTCAAATAAACGCAGAGCTTGTAACCCCTACCGGAGCTGCTCTTATAAAAGGGCTTTCCAAAGGATTTGGTCCTCTTCCTGCGTTAAGCATTAAAGATATAGGATATGGCTTAGGAAGTAGGGATTTGAAAGAAAGACCAAATTTGATCAGGTTAATACTGGGAGAGCTGGCTGATGGTACAGAGACAGATTCGGTGGTTTTGCTCGAAACCCACATAGATGATTGTAATCCTGAGTACTTGGGATTTCTTATGGAAGTCCTTCTAAAAGAGGGGGTCTTGGATGTAGCGTATGTGCCAATATACATGAAGAAAAACAGACCAGCAGTTTTAATGAGAATAATATGTCTTCCCTCGGATATGCTCAGGGTGATGAAGCTTGTATTTAAAGAGACTACCACTTCAGGTATAAGGTATTCTTTCTTGTTCAGAAAGAGGTTGAGAAGGGAGGTATTGGAACTTAAAACCCCGTGGGGAAAGGTGAAGGCAAAAAGATATTACCTTCCCGATGGTTCTTCTTATTTAAAACCTGAATATGAAGAGTGCTTAAATATTGCTAAAAAATATGCTATACCCCTTAGGAAGGTTTATTCACACATCTTGGGGGAAGAAATAGAATGAGATTACTCATAATCCAGCCTACTCACTATTATTCTCCATCAGACATGAGGCTCCATAAGACAAAAAGCAGAGCTTTAATGCCTCTTACTTTGCCTTATCTTGCTGCCTTAACCCCAAAGGAGTGGAAAGTCAGGCTCATAGATGAACAATTAGAAGACATAGACTTTAATGCTCCTGTAGACGCAGTGGCTATAACCACATGGACAATCAACTCAATTAGAGCATATGAGATAGCTGACAAGTTTAGAGAAAAAGGAATACCTGTAATGATGGGCGGTCCTCACATATACTTCCACGCAGAAGAAGCTCTTCAGCACTGTGATGCTGTATGTATAGGTGAAGGAGAGTATGTATGGAAGAAAATGTTGGATGACTGTGCAGCAGGCAGATTAAAGCCGATTTACAAGGCGGATAAATTTCATGATATGAAGGGATTGCCTTTCCCGAGATATGAGCTTGTAAGACATAAGACAAGATATGGATTCATAAAGACATATTCTGTTCAGACATCCAGAGGATGTCCCTTTAGATGTGAATTTTGCTCGGAAAGATATTACTTGGGTACCAGTTACAGATACAGGCCTGTGGAAGAGGTGGTAGAAGAGATCAAAAGGATAGGAGCAAAGTATGTTTTTTTTGCTGATAGCAACTTTGCAGGAAAGCTTTCTCATACCATGGAGCTTATAGAGGCGTTGATACCCCTTAAGATAAGATGGTCTACGCTTTGGTCAGTAAATCTGTGTAAGAATGACAAGCTGACGGATCTGGCAAAGAGGAGCGGACTTTTACATGTAAATATCGGGATAGAAAGTATAGACAGGGATACGCTTAAGGCAATGAATAAGAGGCAGAACAAGGCGAGCGAATACAGAGAGATACTTTCTAAACTTAGAAAAAGAGGAATTAGCTATTCACTAAATTTTATTTTTGGGTGGGATACAGAAACACCCGATATATTCGATTCTACACTCCAATTCTTAATGGAAAACAAAGTTCCAGTCGCTTACTTTAACATCCTAACCCCACACAAGGGAACCCCTCTTTATGAAAGAATGAAAAAGGAGGGCAGAATAATAAATATAAATGAGATAGGAAGATGGCCGGGTATAAAGTGCTACATTAAACCCACCTATTGTACACCGCAAGAGTTAGAAAACTACATAAAAGACATGTACAAAAAGTTTTATTCTATCAGTTCCATTTTTAAGAGACTTTCTTTTCCTCTTAGTCAGGCCGGTATAGCTTCTTGGATAATAAATCTGTCTCAAAGAAGAATAGCCTTTTCTGATACAGCAGAAAACTTTGATGCGTTTTAAGGAGGAAGGAGACATGGAACAAAAAGAATGTATTTTTTGTAAAATAGTTGAGGGTCAGATCCCATGTTTTAAAATATACGAAGATGAAAGGGTGTTGGCTTTTGCAGACATAAACCCGATCACAAGGGGTCATACCTTAATAATTCCAAAGGAACACATAGAGAATATATGGGAAATGAGCGAAGAATATCTTGCTGCTATATCAAAAGTGTCCAAAAAGCTGGCTCAGGCAGTAAAAAAAGCACTTAATCCAGTAGGAATAGCGTTTCTACAACTGAATGGTAAAGGAGCAGGACAGGTAATAATGCACTATCATATGCACCTCATACCCAGAGGTCCTGATGAACCAGAACTTCCTGTGTCAAAATGGGAGCTTAGACCGGGAAACAAGGATGAGATAAAAAAGATTGCGGATCAGATAGCAAGCTGCATGTAGCTATTCCAACAGTTCCACATTCCAATAGAGATAATCTCTCCAGGATTGAGGTATGTTTTTATACCCTATTTTTATTCTTATGGCGGGAAGCCACTTTGGTCTTGTAGGCTTTTTCAACAATTTCATCCCTGCTTCTGCAGGGGTTCTACCTCCTTTTTTCCTGTTACATTCAGGACAACAAGTAACAATATTCTCCCACTCTGTTTTTCCACCTTTGGATTTGGGAATAACATGGTCATAAGTAAGCTCTTCAGGAGAAAGTTTCTTGCCGCAGTACTGACATGAATAGTTGTCTCTTATGTATATGTTCTGGCGGGAGAATTTTACCGGCTTTTTTCTCCACTTTATCATCTTAAGAAGTCTGATTACAGCGGGAAGCTTTATAGTAAAGCTTACAGAGTGAATTTCCTTATCGTATTCTTCCAGCACTTCCACTTTTCCGAGAAATAGCAGGTTTAACGCTTTCTTCCAGTCTATTATCTTTAGAGGTTCGTATGTTATGTTCAACAACAGTACCTGTTCCATAACTATATCTATTGGTAATATTTGAAGTTTTAAGAAACTATAAAAAAAGCTTTTTTACATGTCAACCTTCATGAGTTATTAAGATGTAGGGTATTATTTACACACAGTTCTATGCGCACTCTTCCTTTATTCTATTGTTAAACTCTTGTAAGGTACTTTTTGCCTTTTGAATTTTTTCAAGTTGGCAGTGAATATCTTTTTTAGCATCTTCTATTTCTTTTTTGCTTTTTTTTCTTAGTTCTAAAGCCTTTTCTATTGCTCTTTTTATATCTTGTTCTGTTGCCTCTATTTTCTGATTTAAATCCCATCTAAAGTTCATAAAACTTCGTCTTATTCTATCCATGAAATCCCATCTCAGTCTTCCACATGTTTTATCTACTTTTTCCGGGATCTTTTTCTTTAAGTCTTTCAAGGCAAATCTTTTTGAAAATCTGAATGGAAGCAGTTTTTTGGAGAAAAAGTCAAATGCTGAATCTACCCCAAAGAACTTAGGAGCTTCTCCAAGCATGTAATAAAAAGAACTCTCTTTTTCTATCTGTTCGTCTATTTTTATTTTCTCTATTTTTATTTCAAAAAGCTGTTCTGAAAGATGCAATATCGTATCTATTATTTCGTTTGTCTTTTCTGAAAATTTCTTTGAAACCCGTCCATATTCTTTGTTTAGTTTTATCTCTTCGGTACTTATCCAATCATTAAATGTTTTTACTATATCTTCATCTACGGCTTTTTCAATTGCTTTTATATATGCGTCTGTACTTTTTTCTTTGATCTGCTCTGCTAACTTATCCACATATTCATCAAGTTTTTTGACTTCTTTCTCTTTTATTCTCATAAGATCCCTATCCAAGACATCTATCACGCGTTTTATTTCTCCTTCGAAGTAGTAGTATGTATCTTCTTTTTCTTGTCTAATTTCTTCCATTTTTTCGTTAAATTTGTTTATCTTCTCCTCTAAAATCGCAAGAGGGGCAGAGATTGCTCTCTCTTCGAGTTTAAGAGAAAATTCTTTTTCAGAAAGATAATTTCTTATAGACTCTATACTTCTCTTCAAGATAATCTGTCCTTTTTTCTTTAAGAGAAAATCATTCAACACTTTATTAAATTCTTCCAATCTGCTTTTTTTCAACAATTCTATGTTATTTTTTATTTTGCCCTCTAACGCAATTTTTGCAGATATAGGATAAACTTTGACTTCTCTAATACCTAACTCCTTTTCTATTGCTTGTTTCGTAAAATCCAGAGAAGCTTTTAGTTCTTCTTCATTTAAGTAATCTATTTTATTTAACACAAAGAATATATTTTCTACATGCTTTCTCACATCCTTTAAAAATTCCAGTTCTGCCTGACTTATAGGGGGATCTGCTGAAACCAAAAATATGGCTGCGTCTATTTTGGGAAGATACTTATATGTCATCTGGGTATTATCTTCAAATATAGATCCGACTCCAGGGGTATCTATAAGACATATTCCATTTCTTAAGTACTCAGATGGATATTGAATCTCAACCTCTTTTACTCCTTTTTTATTTTCGGGATTTCCTTCTTCTGTAACCCAATCTTTAAGTTCTTCTCGTTTTATCTCTTTTGCACCTCCTTGTTCAAATATCACTTTTATAAGCTCTTTTTGTCCATAGGTAAGAATAGTAACAATGGATGTAAGCGGTATTACCGAAGTGGGAAGAATTTTGTCCCCAATAATGCTATTTATAAACGTAGATTTTCCTCTTTTAAACTGACCAAGTACTACCAGATGAAATTTATTTGCTAATAACTTGTTTTTAATCTCCTTAAGTCTGTTAACAGTATCGTCATCATTTATATCAGAAAAAAAGATCTCTTCGTGTTCTATCTCCTTTAATAAATCATTGCGAATAGAAGCATAGGCTTGCAGCATACTTTACCTCCAAAAAAATACCTATACAGAAAGGAATTCTGAAAAGCAGGGGTTATCAGTCCTTTTTTTAGGACAATTTAAGGCGGACCCCATCGCCTGATTCGATAGGAGCAAATTTTTTTTCTTATGTCAAGAATGTGTAAGCTTGTTCTAAAATATATAGAAAGATATTGAATTGGCTGTTCCTCGTTATTAGCTTAAAAAACAAAAGGAGGAGGAACAGCCCTTGAGAGACACAGAAAAGCTCAGAACTATGGTAAACTTACTTGCTTTTTTAATACAAGATGTAGGAGACACAAGAAGAGAATAGATATTTTATTTCAGACACCTTTATGGCATGAGGGATGAAGTATTAGAGAAGCTTATTAAAGCAGGATTAAAAGGGGTTTATAGAACAGAGATGATCAGTTAAAATACAAAACATGAGCTCAGCTTCCGAAAAAATAGAATCTCTTTACAAAATCACCTTGGCTATACACTCCAGTTTGGATCTGGACAAGTCTCTTTACAATGTACTGGATATAATGTCTAAAAACCTGGGAATGAATAGAGGGTCTATAACTATAATAGATCCAGAAACCCAGCATATATATCTCAAAGTGGCTCACGGAATGTCAGATACAGAAAAAAGTAAGGGTCGTTATAAGCTGGGGGAAGGGATAACAGGAAAGGTAGCAGAAACAGGTCGGCCAATGGCTATTCCAAAGTTAGATGAAGAGCCACTTTTTTTGGACAGAACGGGTGCCAGAAAGAAGATAGATAAGTCAAAGATCTCCTTTATATGTGTGCCTATTAAGGACGGAAGAAGAGTGATAGGGACTTTGAGTGTGGACAGAGTCTTTGACAAAAATGTTTCTCTGGACGAAGATGTCAGACTGCTTACGATAATCAGCGGTCTTATTGCTCAGAAGGTTTCCATGTTAGAAGAAATAAACAGAGAAAAAGAACTTCTTCAAAAAGAAAACCTGAGACTTAGAAAACAGCTTCACGAGAAATACAGTTTCAGCAACATAATAGGAAAGAGCAGAAAGATGCAAGAAGTTTTTTACCTTATTACTCAAGTAGCAAAAAGTGACGCCACGGTGTTGTTGTTGGGAGAAAGTGGAACAGGGAAGGAGCTGGTAGCCAACGCTATTCACTACAATAGCCTTAGAGCAGATAAACCTTTTATTAAAGTTAACTGTGCCGCCTTGCCAGCAGATCTGGTAGAAGCTGAACTTTTTGGATATGAAAAAGGCGCATTCACTGGAGCGATAAGAGCCAAAGAGGGAAAGTTTGAACTTGCTCATGAGGGCACCATTTTTCTGGATGAAATCGGATCCCTTGCCTTAGATGCTCAGGCAAAGCTGTTAAGGGTACTTCAAGAAAAAGAAGTAGAAAGACTCGGAAGCAAAAGACCTAAGAAGGTGGATGTAAGGCTTATTGCCGCTACTAATAAGGATCTTGCAAAAGCGGTTGAAAAAGGAGAATTCAGAGAGGATCTTTACTACAGATTAAATGTTTATCCCATATATCTGCCACCTTTAAGAGAGAGAGGAGCTGATATATTGCTTCTTGCAGAACATTTCTTAGAAAAATACTCCCGGCAGTACGGCAAGGATATAAAAAGGATATCGACCCCCGCAATAGATGCACTTATGCAGTATCACTGGCCTGGTAATGTAAGAGAGCTGGAAAATTGTATAGAAAGAGCGGTGTTGTTGTGCGAAGATCAGGTGATAAGAACTTACCACCTTCCTCCCAGCCTTCAAACAGCAAAAGACACAAGTACTTATAATACCTTGTCTCTCAAAGAGGCCGTGGAAAACCTCGAAATAGAAATGATTACAGACGCTTTAAAGGAAACAAAAGGAAATATAAGAAAAGCGGCTCGGCTTCTTCAAACTACCGAAAGGATATTAGGATACAAGATAAAAAAATATCAGATAGATCCTAAGAGGTTTCGTTAGCTTTCTTTATATGTTCTATTGCCCTGTTTAATCTGTGAAGTACTTTTTCTTTTCCAAGCACTTCCATTACTTCAAAAAGACCCGGGCTTACCGTCTTTCCGGTAAGAGCAACTCTTATAGATTGAGCTATTTCTTTTAGCTTTATGTTGTGATCGTCCAAAAATTTAATAAAAAGCTCTTCGAGACTTTTTTGATCAAAGCTTTCGAGTTTGTTGATTCTGTCTTTTAAGTCAGAAAGCAGATCAAGTACCTGCGGGGTAAGATAGTTTTTTTTCGCATCTTTTTCATATTCCACATCCATTCCAAAATAAAACACGCTCTTTTCTGCCATTTCCACTAAGGTCTTACTTCTTTTTTTCAGTATGGGCACAAGCTTGATCGTGTCTTGTTCCGTCACTTCTTGGATTCCAAGCTTTTTTATAAATGGGATTAATTCCTTGGCTAAGTATTCGTCTGAAGAATTTCTTATATGCCATGCGTTTAAATCTAAGAGTTTCTCAGCGTTGAATATTCCGGGCGATTTTCCCACTTTTTCCAAGGAAAATTTTTCTATAAGTTCTTCCACAGTAAATCTTTCTTGATTTCCGTAAGACCAACCCAGTCTGGCAAGCGCATTTACCAGTGCTTGCGGCAAGTAACCCATTTCTTTGTATGTAAGTACGGGCATGGCTCCATGCCTTTTACTGAGTCTGGTTCTGTCTGGACCAAGAATTAGAGGAATGTGAGCGTACTTAGGTATCGGGGCTCCTAACGCTTGATATATGATAATCTGTTTTGGCGTGTTATTTAAGTGATCATCTCCTCTTATTATGTAGTTTACGCCCATGTCAATATCATCAGCAACAACTGCTAAGTGAAAAGTAGGGGTTCCGTCAGATCTCCTTATGATAATGTCATCTAATTCCTCGTTTTGCACACTAATAGTGCCTTTTATTACATCTTTAAACTGCGTTATTCCTGTTAAAGGGGCTTTTATCCTTACCACCGCACCTGGTGCAGGGCCTAAACCTAAGTCTCTGCACTTTCTGTCGTACTTTGGCTTTTGACCTTTTGCCATTGCCTCTTTTTTCTTCTTTTCCAGCTCTTCTGGCTTGCAGTGACAGTAGTAGGCTTTTCCTTCTTTCAGAAGTCTTTCTATTACGGAATCGTAATAATCAAGCCTTTGGGATTGAAATATCGGGCCTTCATCCCAATAAAGACCAAGCCACTTAAGTGCCTCTATGATGTCTTTTACATATTCCTCTTTTGATCTTTGTCTGTCTGTATCTTCAATTCTGAGTATAAATTTGCCTTTATTTTTTCTGGCAAACAGCCAGTTGAAAAGCGCTGTTCTCGCTCCACCAATGTGTAAGTAACCTGTAGGACTTGGAGCAAATCTGGTTACTACTTTCTCATCTTTGCTCATGCCCTGAACCTCCTGTTAGTCTCTTAAACAGGCCCAGTTACTGCCGTGCACCTGTTTTACTCTGTTTATTACCCTGTTTACCATATCTTCTCTTGCTCTTTTTGCCACTTGTTCAGGATCTGTAAAGTTCAGGTCTAAGAGCTCTTTTAATACAGCCTTTACCGATTGTCTTAGTCCGTTCAAGTTATATCCTCCTTCCAAAGTTATTACAAGTCTTCCAGAACAGCATCTATCGGCTATTTGCATCAATATACGGGTTAATGCGGCAAATCCTGTTGGAGAAACAGACATTCCTCCTAAGGGATCTCCTTCGTATATATCAAATCCAGCCGATATAAGCACTAAATCTGGATCAAATTCTACAGCAATTGGAGTGAGCAAGGTTTTATAAATTTTCGCATATTCGGAATCCCCGTAACCATAAGAAAGAGGAACATTTACAGTAAATCCCTTTCCTTTCCCTACTCCCTGTTCCTCAAAGGCTCCTGTTCCAGGGTAGTAGGGATATTGATGAGTCGAAAAATATAAAACTGTAGGATCATCTTCAAAAGCATGTTGAGTACCATTTCCATGATGAAGATCCCAGTCTGCAATTAACACTTTTTTTAAAGAATACACTTTTTGTGCATATCTTGCACCTATTGCCACATTGTTAAATATACAAAAACCCATTGCCCTGTCCCTTTCTGCGTGATGTCCGGGAGGTCTTATGAGAGCAAAAGCATTTTCAGTCTTTCCTGTAACTACGCTGGCTATTGCTTCGCATAGACCTCCTGCTGCCAGAAGAGCCACTCTATAAGAGTTTTCACAAGTTGATGTATCAGGATCCAAAGTAACATGAGGTTTTCCTTCTGTTTGTGCGATCATGCTTAAATATTCGGGAGAATGAATGTAGCATATTTCTTGCTGCGAGGCTTCTCTCGGAGAGATTTCTACAAACTTGTCCTTAATATCTGCGTCTTCAAGCATCTCATATATTACTTCTAATCTCTTAGGGCTTTCAGGATGATATGCCCCCATGTTATGCTCTAAGTATCTTTTATCTCTTACAATACCGACTTTTCTCATCTTTACCTCCCTTACAAAGGAATAAAATTGTTATTGAAAAAATTTTGATAGAAAAAGCTATCATACAAAATATGTTTTATCAAGTTGTTGTCAAAAATTACTAAATTTTAATATCCTTAACAAAAAGGATCGCATATGAAGGATAGGCCAAAAGTTGTAGTAATCACAGGTCCTACTGCTTCTGGAAAAACAGAGCTGGCACTGGGTTTGGCGGAGTATTTTGATGCGGAGATCGTGAATGCAGATTCCATGCAGGTGTACAGGGGAATGGATATCGGTACTGCAAAGCCTACGCTTGAGCAGAGGAGAAAGATTCCGCATCATGTCATAGATGTGGTGAATCCTGATGAGGAATTTAATGCCGCGATATACAGAAGACTGGCACTGTCTGCTATCCAAGATATTTGGAGCAGAGGAAAGATAAGTTTTGTGGTGGGAGGTACGGGTCTTTATATAAGAGCGCTTTTGGGCGGGCTGTTTTATGTGCCCCCTAAGGATCCTGAGCTTAGAAACAGACTTAAGGAAGAAGCAAAAGAATATGGGCTTGCCCATCTTTATAAGAAACTGTTAAAGTGCGATCCTGAATACGCAAAGCTCGTCCATCCGAATGACAGGGTCAGGATAATAAGGGCATTAGAGATATACCTCTTAACGGGCAAAAGGGTCTCCGAGCTTATGAAAAAACACGGGTTTAGAGATAATAGCTTAAGTTCACTACGGATATTTCTGCATGTTCCGAGGAAGGAGCTTTACGAAAGAATAGACAAAAGATGTATTAGAATGATAGAGTCTGGGTTAATAGAAGAAACGAGAAGACTCTTAATGCAAGGATATTCGCCTGATCTTAAGCCTATGCAGTCTATAGGATACAGACACATGGTTAAATACATTCAGGGAGAATGGAGCTTGGAAGAGGCTTTAAAAAAGATGCAAAGAGATACGAGGAGATATGCTAAAAGACAAATTACATGGTTTAAAAAAGAACCTGATATGCTCTGGATCTCACCAGAGGATGTAAAGAGAATAAAAGAAGAGATTTCCCGTTTTCTCAGAAGTTAATATGACAGTTGCAAATCTGTTTACCTCCATAAGAATTATTTTAACCCCTATTTTTTTGATATATGTGATAAATGATCAGGTGTTTTTGGCTTTTTTTGTTTTCGTGCTTGCAGGCCTGACAGACGCACTGGACGGTATCATAGCACGGCTGTGTAATCAAAAAAGTAAAGTGGGAGCTATCTTAGATCCTTTAGCAGATAAACTTCTCGTTATCACGGCTTATGTCACGATTCCCATAAAAAGACATACAATTCCGGCTTGGCTAAGCGCTATAGTTATCAGCAGAGATGTGCTGATACTGTTGGGAGTTCTTATTCTGTTTTTAAACTCTATAAAGTTTGAGATAAAACCATCCTGTGTAAGTAAGATAACCACTTGTTTTCAAATAAGCACGATTTTGTCAGCCCTTCTTTCTGAAAGATTCCTTTTTTTTAAAGAACTCAATTCTTACTTGCATGTATTTACCGCTGTGTTTACCATTTCTTCAGGACTTCATTACATGGGATATTGGTTTAGGCTCATAAGTGAAAATAACAATCTAAAAAAATAAATTAAGGAGGAGCAATTATGGGAAAGATTGAAAGAGCTATCGTAAGTGTTACTGACAAGACTGGAATAGTAGAGTTCTGTAGAGAACTCGTCTCCTTTGGGGTAGAGATTATATCTACTGGTGGAACAGCAAAACTGCTTTGGAAAAACGGGATCTCAGTGGTAGACATATCTGAGTATACGGGTTTTCCAGAAATAATGGACGGAAGGGTCAAAACATTACATCCAAAAGTGCACGGTGGCATTCTCGCTCTCAGGGACAATGAAGCACATCAAGAAGTAATGAAGAAGTTCGAGATCTTACCCATAGACATGGTGGTGGTGAACCTCTATCAGTTTGAAAAGACCGTAGAAAGGGAAGGTGTAAGTCTGGAGGAGGCCATAGAGAATATAGACATCGGCGGTCCCACCATGCTCAGGGCAGCGGCAAAGAATTTCAAGTATGTTACAGTAATTACGGACCCATCAGATTATGAGTTAGTGCTGAAAGAACTTCGGGAAAATCATGGAGAGACTACACTGAAGACCAGGTTTATGCTTGCGGTAAAGGTTTTTGAACTGACTTCTGCTTATGATAAGGCGATATCAGAATACCTGAAAACCAAGTCCGTTTCTTGACCTGAACGCATTTAGAGTGCTATAAGGACGCCAATGAACAATACAGTGAACATAGACACAGGGCTTCTTCTAAAGCACAAGGTAATAAATTTTATCCATTCACTTATACTTTTGTCAGGAATGGTGCTGCTGCTTTCTCTGTTAGGGTGGTCTATTGCTGGAGAGCAGGGGCTTAAGTGGACCATATTTATGGGTGTCGTGATGCTTTTTCTGGCTCCAAAGATTTCTCCGTCTCTTATATTATTCTTGTATGGAGCAAGACCGCTTTCTTTTGACGAAGTCCCGGCTCTTTATTCCATATTAAAGGAGTTGTGTAAAAGGGCAGGATTAAGGTATGTACCACGGCTTTATTATATTCCAACAGATGTTCCAAATGCATTTACTACTGGCAGGAAGAACAATGCTGTAATCACCGTGACCGCAGGTCTTCTTGATTCTTTAACATTAAGGGAAATAACAGGGGTACTTGCTCACGAGGTAAGTCACATATGGCACAACGATTTATGGATAATGAATCTTTCAGATGTGATAAGCAGGCTTACCTTTATATTTTCTATTACAGGGCAGTTTCTCTTATTATTGAATCTTCCGTTTGTCCTGTTTACTAATTATAGAATCCCGTGGCTTCCTGTCTTTATACTCATCTTTGCCCCTACGATAAATATGTTGCTTCAACTTGCACTGTCGAGAACAAGAGAGTTTGATGCTGACCTTGGTGCAGCAATGCTTACGGGAGATCCCGAAGGACTTGCTATGGCATTAGAGAAGATGGAAAGGTATCAAAGTGGACTTCTTTCAAGGATATTTCTCCCTGGCTATAAAGACCCTCATCCGTCTCTTTTAAGAACACATCCGAGTACAGAGGAAAGGATAAAAAGGCTTATGTCTTTGGTAAGGGAAAGACCTTTGTATGAACCCTTATATAACATGGTGGAGTATTTTGTGCCTGGATACTTAACCAGTGCGAGAAGAAGACCGAGATGGAGAATAGGAGGACTTTGGTATTAATCCCTCCAAGAAAGAGATCTGGAAGACATTTGACAAGATAGCCAAATATTACGATCTTATAAATCGCATTCTCTCCTTTGGAATAGACAAAAGATGGAGAATGAGGATGGCGAACTTTGTCAAAAATGGCGATTCAGTGCTTGACATAGCCACGGGAACGGCAGATGTGCTTGTTTCTATTTTGAAAAAGAAAAATGTAAGCATGGCTGTTGGTGTGGACAGATCTTGGAACATGATACAAATAGGCAAGGCCAAGGTTAAGGGTGAAGTTTCCTTTATAATTGCAGATGGAATGGGTCTTCCTTTTAAAAAAGAAAGTTTTGACTCTGTTACCGTAGCGTTTGGGATAAGAAATATGGCTGATCCTGAACTCTGTTTAAAGGAGATTTTAAGGGTATTAAAGAGCGGGGGAAAGGTGATCGTTCTTGAATTTTCTATTCCTAAGAATTCGGTCATAAGGTTTATATACATGTTTTATTTG
This sequence comes from uncultured Desulfobacterales bacterium, assembly GCA_964393645.1. GTDB lineage: Bacteria > Desulfobacterota > DSM-4660 > Desulfatiglandales > JALVZP01 > JALVZP01. The sequence goes on from CAYMUI010000085.1 coordinate 30,790, forward strand.
AGGTATGTGCTGCCCTTTTTGGGAAAGGTTCTTTCTGGAGATCGTTATGCTTACAAGTACCTGAACAGAACGATAGAAACTTTTCCATGGGGAAGTGGGTTTTTAAAACTTATGAGAAAAGCCGGGTTTTCCAAAACAGTTTTTTTCCCTATGACTTTTGGTATATGCACCATATATGTTGGAAAAAAATGAACTTAGAGGACGCAAAGAAAAAAATAGAAAAAGAGCTTTATAAACTTAGGTGTGAAACCCGTGAAGGTATAAGCAGGATTTCAGTCGAGGTCGAGCACTGTAATCCACTTTTTTGGCTTAAAGCTCAAGACTTCCAAAAAGGAATATACTGGAAGAGCAGAAACTCTGATTTCGTATGTGCCGGTGTAGAAGAGGCTGTATCTGTAAAAGGGGAACTTCCTTTCAGTTACAGAGACATATTTCTAAGTATAAAGAAATCCTTAGTTATGGCTGACCCAGGGGTAAGATTTTACGGTGGGATGCGGTTTCCCGTAAAAAAGAGGAATAGTGAATGGAAAGGATTTGGAGATTTTTATTTTTTTGTTCCTATGTTTGAAATGATAACAAAGGGTTCTAAAAATTACTTTGTGTGCAATGTAAAAACACCGATAAGGGATATTGATGTGATTTTAAAAAGGCTTTTCACCATAAGGACAAACTTTGATTCAGAACAACTTCCAATCTCTGGTAGCTACTTGAGTAGAGAAGATCTTCCTGACAAAGAACAGTGGAAAGACGAGGTAAAAGATGTGGTGGAACAGATAAAGAAAGGCAAGCTTATTAAAGTTGTGCTGGCAAGAAGAAGTTCATTTAAGTTAAAGGATTCATTTAATGTACTTTTACTGCTTGCAGATCCCAGGTGGAAAAGAGAAAAGACATATCACTTTTTCATTAAAACCTCTCCGTATGCCCTGTTTTTGAGTATGAGTCCAGAAAGGATCTATTTTAGAAAAGGGGATAGCCTGGAAACAGAAGCGATAGCGGGTACAAGGAAAAGAGGGGCTTCCAGTCAGGAAGACGAAGCACTTTCCTTAGAGTTAAGGAAGAGCAAAAAAGAACTTACTGAACATAGACTGGTAAGTGAGCTTTTAAAAAAAAAGCTGGAATCTATTTGTACCGCGTTCAGTATAAGTGAAAAAGAATCGCTTCTAAAACTGAGCTATATGCAACACCTTTATACCAAATTTACAGGAAGACTCAAGAGAGGCGTTTCTGATTCAGATATAATTTCTACCCTTTATCCAAACCCTGCTATTGCGGGTCATCCACTAAGAGATGCGCTGAAAAAGATAGAAGAAGTGGAGGAGTTTGACAGAGGCTGGTATTCAGGGCCTTTTGGTTGGATTGCACGAGATTGCGCAGAATTTGTGGTTTCCATTCGTTCAGGTCTTTTTACAGGAGATGTTCTTCATCTGTATTCAGGCGCAGGAATTGTTTCAGAGTCGAACCCTGATATGGAATGGGAGGAACTTAACTATAAGATTCAAAATTTTACTTCCTTTTTGAAACATGTCAGCTCTTGAGTCAGAAAATCTGAACATACTTTGGGCATCTGTAATTGTGGAAGAGCTCGTGAGAAATGGTGTGGATTACTTTTGTATCTGTCCTGGGTCCAGATCCTCTCCACTGACCGTATCAGTAGCAAGAAATAAAAAAGCAAGCACTGTAATGTGTTATGATGAAAGAGGAGCTGCATTTCATGCTCTTGGTTTTGCTCGTGCTACTCAAAGGCCGGCTGTAGTTATAACTACTTCTGGAACAGCGGTGGCAAACTGTTTTCCAGCAGTAGTAGAGGCGTCTATGGAATGTGTGCCCATGATTTTACTGAGCGCTGACAGACCGCCCGAACTTCAAGACACAAAGGCTAATCAGACTATAGATCAAAATTACATGTTTGGAAGATACATCAGATACTTTTTTAATCTTCCGTGTCCAGATCCAGCTCTTCCCCTGCGCATCCCTTTAACTACTGTGGATCAGGCAGTATTCAGAGCCATGTCCCATCCGAGAGGGCCGGTTCATATAAATTGCATGTTTAGAGAGCCGCTTTCTCCTGAAAAAAGATCCATTCCAGAAGGATATACAGACTGCCTGAAAAACTGGGTCAACAGCTTCACACCATATACAACTTATAAGATTCCTACGATCCTGATTTCTGAGCAGGAAGTAAAAGAGATTTGCGAGCTCATAAACAGCTCAAAAAATGGCCTCGTAATAGCGGGGATTATGGATGCTGGGAAAAAAGATGCAGTGTTGAAGTTTGTCAACAAGATTCAGTGGCCGGTTTTTTCAGACATAAGATCTCACTTGCCTCCTTTTTTAAACAAAAGAATTGTGCCCTTTTTCTCTCTTATTGTCAGCGCCGAACCAACAGAGATGACATTTGATGTGGTCTTTCACATAGGAGGCACGCTTGTTTCAAAGCACATGATGGCACTGTTAGATAAAAAAAGACCCGTTCACTACATTGTCCTGAAAGAAGATCCATTCCGTCAGGACATACATCATATAAGTACCCTACACATTCAAACAGATATAGAGCGATTTTGTCAGATGGCTTTACCATATTTAAGAGCAAACAAAAGTGCTTCCTTGGATAGACTCCTGAGGATCTCTTCCAAGATAAGAAGTATCTTGAACAGGCTTTTTGAACAAAACAGTTTAAATGAGGCTTATCTGGCGCACTTTATCTCTAAAACGATCCCAAAAGATACTGCTCTATTTCTTTCAAACAGTATGCCTATAAGAGATATGGATATGTACGGAGATTTTAAAAATAGCGTTCTGGTAGGTGCTAATAGAGGTGCAAGCGGAATAGACGGCATCATTGCCACTGCTACGGGATTTGCAGCAGGAGCTAACAGACCCGTTACATTAATTATTGGAGACATGGCTTTTATTCACGATATGAATTCCGTGTTTCTGCTAAAAAAGATAGATGTACCCTTGATCTTGATTCTTATAAACAACAATGGAGGAGGGATATTTTCTTTTTTACCTATATCCCGTTTTACCGAACTTTGTGAAAGATATTTTGTAACACCTCACGATATCTCATCTTTTAGAGAGCTATTTTCCTTTTTTGATATACCTTACTTTTGTGTCTCGGACAAAGAAAAGCTTACAAGTGTCTACAAAAGATGCGTGTACAGAGGCAGCACAGCAGTTATAGAGGTGGTAGTAAACAGGGACGAGAATACAGCTTTTCATAAACTTGTTCAGGACGAGATAAGAAAGCTTCTAACAATAGGATCGTCCCTGTAAGGGATTCCTTCCTGAGCACCAAATTTGGTGCATTTTATTGCTGAGCATAAAGAGGCAAATTCCATACATTTTTTCATGTCCCATCCTTTAAGAAGCCCGTATATATAAGCTCCATGATAGACATCTCCTGCACCGGTTGTATCAACTGCTTTTACTTTGTGTGCTTTCTGGTAATAATATTCTTTTCCATCATATCCTATACTTCCTCTCTCTCCAAGGGTGATTACTACCTGTGATGCTCCAAAAAGTTTGAGCTTTTTCAGGACTTGCTCCAAATTTTCTTTTGGCTCAAGCTTTCTTGCTAAGGACTCCGGAATGATTAGTACATCTACCAGTGAAAAGAGTTTTTCTATTCCGTCTTTTAAACTGTCAGCATCTATTACTACCGTAATATCCCTTTTTCTTGCTTGTTTTGCCGCCTCGACAGAGGCTTGTAACATGAGTTCATCTAAGTGGATGATTTTTGCATCAGGAAAAATAGAAATATCTACCTCTGAAGGACTTATCTCAGAAAATGAGCCGGGTATCCAGAATATGGTTCTTTTCCCGTTTGATGTTATAACTATAAAAGCAAACTGAGACCTATATCCCTTTATAATCTTTACACACTTTATGTTTACTCCTTCTTTTTTTAAATTTTCCAGAATCTTTTTTCCAAAGTCGTCGTCAGAAACAGCTCCAATATATGCTGTTTTTACTCCAAGCCGTGAAAGGGTAACCAGAGCTGTAGCGATTGGACCTCCACATCTTATGTAAAGGTCTGTTAACATCACTTTCCCGTCTTCTTCTGGAAAAAACGGGGCAGGTGCAATGTAGTCTATACACGCCTGTCCAAATCCTATAACCTTTATTCCCTGCATGACTTGTCTTTTGAAAAATAGTGATTAAGTTTAAATATTACTGTTTCGATAGCTCTTTATGAAGTATCTCACCAAAAAGATATTGTTTCAAGTTTTAGAAAAAGAGTTTGACATCGTGCAGGGAAAAGGCATTGTAGTAAAAGAAGTGGTATCTGAGCCTATCATGAAGTAGGGATGCGGCTCGTAATAATAGACAACTACGATTCGTTTACTTACAATCTATTCCAGCTTTTTTCCACATTTGACATAGAGGTTGTAGTTATCAGAAACGACGCTATTTCAATAAATGAGTTGGAGAAGTTGAAGTTTGACAGGATATGCATATCTCCTGGTCCAAAAGCCCCCAAGGATTCCGGCATTAGTATGGAAGTGGTGAGAAGATTTTACAAAGATATTCCAATACTTGGAGTGTGTCTCGGTATGCAGGTTATAAATGAGGTGTTTGGTGGAAAAACAGATCTTGCTCCGTATCCTGTGCATGGCAAAAGAGATCTCATTTTTCACACAGGAAAGAGGATATTCAAAGGTATTCCATCTCCTTTCTTTGCAGCCCGTTATCATTCTCTTCAATGTAAACCAACTGCTCCACAGTTTCAGGTGCTTGCAAAAAGCAGTGATAATGTGGTAATGGGAATAGCTCATCCCAAGTTTCCTGTGTTTGGTGTGCAGTTTCATCCAGAATCTTTTATGTCTGAGTACGGAAAAGAAATAATAAACAACTTTCTTGAGCTTAAAGATGAGAGACTTTTTTCTTAGGATAGCACCATATGTTAAAGAGCCTTTTTCTGTATTGCTTATGAGTGGAGAAGATACGGATTGCTCAAGATATTGTATTGCGGGATGGGATCCATTGCTTGTGGTGTCATCAAAAGGAAATAAGGCACAGGTTTGGGATGTAAGAAAAGATTCTATTCAATTTTTTACTCCTTCATCTGCCTTGCATTTTATTGATAGTACAATTGCTCAAATCTCCTGTCATGTTCCTTATAAAGAGCCACCTTTTGTGGGCGGTTTCATGGGATACATCTCTTACGAGTTTAAGAATGTGATAGAACCTCATCTTCCCCAAAGTGCAGAAGATGATCTCGGTTTGCCCGATTTCTTTTTTATTTTTCCTTCCACAGTGGTGGTGTTCGATAAAAAAAAACCGAGCTAAGGGTCTATAAGTGGGAGGATCTCTTTTTGGTAAAAAGATTGACCCCTGAAGACTTGAACTTGGTAAAGGAATACAAACTGAGAAGCTATTCCTTTGGTTCTATAAAAAGCAACTTTTCTAAAAAAGAGTACATAGAGGCAATAGAAACAATAAGAGAGTACATAAAGAAAGGAGATGTGTATCAGGTAAATATGTCACAGAGATTTTGCGCAAATTTTGAAGGAGATGCGCTCAGTTTATTTTTTAAACTCTTTTGTATAAGGCCTGCTCCTTTTTATGCATATGTAAATGCTGGAGATCATTTTATTGTATCCACCTCAATGGAAAGATTCCTATTCAGTGATGGCATTACCATAGAGACAAGACCTATAAAGGGTACAAGACCCAGAGGGAAGACTCCGGAGCAGGATCATCTTTACAAAAAAGATCTTCTTACAAACCCAAAAGATGACGCAGAGCTTTCCATGATAGTAGATTTACTCAGAAATGACCTCGGAAAGATCTGTGTTCCGGGTACAGTAAGAGTAAGGGAACATAAAAGGATCGAAACATATACATATGTGCATCACCTTGTTTCTATTGTAGAAGGAAAGCTTGTTCAACATGAAAACATGTTTAGCAATATAATAAATGCAACTTTCCCCGGAGGTTCTATCACAGGTTGCCCAAAAATAAGAGCGATGGAAATAATCGACGAGCTTGAGCCGAATGTAAGGCACATATACACTGGCTCTATCGGATACTTTGGGGTGCACAGAAAGATGGATCTGAGTATAGCGATCAGGACACTGATAATAAAAGACCAGATGAGTTACTATGGTGCTGGAGGAGGAATAGTGTACGATTCTGATCCAGAAGCAGAATACGAAGAAACTATAAACAAGGCAGAAGTGTTTTTTAAGGCTGCAGAAGGTTAGAAGATGCGAAATTATGTGTTTGTGAATGGAGAATTTGTACCCTTAGAAGATGCTCGTATTTCTGTAGCAGACAGAGGATTTCTTTATGGAGACGGCTTTTTTACGACAATGAGAGCAGAGGCAGGCACGGTCTTTTTTCTAAAGGAACACTTAGGCAGGCTTAAAAGTTCTTGTGATGCTTTTAGGATCAGGTTTCCGGATCAGCTGAGTGACTTTTCGTTATTTAAAGAGCTTTTAAGAGTAAACGATCTTTTAGATAAAATTGCAGCAGTAAAGATTGTTATAACAAGAGGAATAAAACAAGAACTCGGCTTGCCGTACGGAGACAATCCTACCTATGTCGTATTTGCAAGGCCGTATCATCCACCCTTAGAGGCGTACAAAAAAGGATGGAAACTTGTCAGTTTCTGTTTTCCGAGGTCCTCCCCCATATCATCTCACAAGAGCCTAAATTACCTGTACAACATGTGGGCAAGAGAATATGCAGTACAAAAAGGGGGCGACGAAGCGATTTTGATCGGAGCCGATGGTTATGTTAAAGAAACCTCGGTAGGAACGATCTTGTTCCAGAAAGATGGAAGATGGTTTTCTCCTGCAGGGGATGACATACTACCCGGTATTACTTTTCAGATACTTTCCAAGCTTTGGAAAGAAAGAGAAACGGCTATAGAAAAGAAAAAAGTAAAACTCGAAGATCTTCTTCAGGCTGATCAGGTGTTGATCCTGAATTCACTGATAGGGGTAGTGCCCGTAAAGAAGGTAGACGGGCACATTCTTCCGAAGTTTGATCCAGACTTTGCTGCTCAGTGCAGAAGGTGGCTTTGGCATAAGTAAGGAAGAAAAATGGAAAAATTTCGCTATTTTCCTTGACACTGCGTACTATATACCCTAAATTTTTATTGCCATGAAAGGATTGGCTCAGTTAAAAAAGATCAGAAACATAGGAATGATCGCTCACATAGATGCGGGTAAGACTACCGTAACGGAGCGTATTCTTTACTATACAGGACGGGTTCACAAAATAGGAGAGGTTCATGACGGCGAAGCCACAATGGACTGGATGTTGGAAGAAAAAGAAAGGGGCATCACTATTACTTCTGCTTGTACCACATGTCAGTGGAAAGGACATAGCATTAACATTATAGATACTCCGGGTCATGTAGACTTTACAGTGGAGGTGGAAAGGGCGTTAAGGGTGTTGGATGGAGCAATAGGTATATTCTGTGCTGTAGGCGGAGTTGAACCTCAATCAGAGACGGTGTGGCATCAGGCTGACAGATATAAGGTTCCAAAAATAGCTTTTGTCAACAAAATGGATAGAATTGGAGCAAACTTTTACGAAGTGGTAGAACAGATAAAGAACAAGCTCGGAGCAGTTCCTCTTGTTCTTCAGATACCGTGGGGTTCAGAGAGTGAATTTAAGGGGGTAATAGATCTGATAAAAGAGAAGGCTATAGTGTGGGACGAAGAATCCTTAGGCGAAAAGTTTGAGGAGATCCCCATTCCAGAAGAGATGTTGGACAAGGTTCAGGAGTACAGAGAACTGATGTTTGAGACCATATCTGAGGCAGATGATGAAATAATGGAAAGATATCTGAATGATGAGGAGATAGACGAAAAGAGTCTGAAAAGAGCCATAAGAAGAGCAACCATAAGTCTAAAACTCGTCCCTGTTTTTTGTGGTGCTGCGTTAAGAAATAAAGGGATACAGCCTCTGTTAGATGCTATAGTCGAATACCTTCCTTCTCCACTGGATATTCCTCCAGTAAAAGGGCAGATTCCTGGTACTGATAAAGAGGAAGAAAGGGTTCCAGATCCAAAAGCTCCTTTAACTGCTCTTGCTTTTAAAATTGCTATAGATGGCGGCAGAAAGCTTACCTATCTTAGAATATATGCTGGCACGCTGAGGCCTGGGGATAGCGTGTACAATCCCAGAAAGGGAGTAACAGAAAAGATAGCACGCTTACTCAGGATGCATGCTAACAGAAAAGAAAGGATTGATTATTCACAGGCCGGTGATATTGTAGCTGCGATTGGTTTAAAAAGCACTACAACAGGAGACACCCTCTGTCCTAAGGACAAACCCATACTGCTTGAGCCAATTGAAACTGAAGAGCCCGTTATCACCATTGCTGTTGAGCCAAAAAGGGTACAAGATCATGACAGACTTATAGAAGTACTGGACAAACTGTGTGATGAAGATCCTACCCTCAAGTATAGGGTAGATGAGGATACGGGCCAGATAGTTCTTTCCGGTATGGGTGAACTGCACTTAGAGGTAGTTGTACACAGAATAAAGAGGGAATTTTCATTAGAAGTAAATCAAGGCAAACCACAAGTTGTATACAGAGAGACCATAACAAAGCAGGTACAACATGAAGAGGTGTATGAAGTGGAAATTGGGGGTCAGCAACACTTTGCGAGTGTAAAAATAGAATTATCTCCTTTGGAAAGAGGTGCCGGAAACAAGTTTGTAGACAAGTGTGAGAACCCGGCTCTTACAGAAGACATACTTAACGCCATAAAAGAGGGGATTTCAGAGGCTCAAACAAGCGGTCCTGTAATGGGTTATCCTGTTACGGATGTTCAGACGGCTTTGTTGGATGTAAGAATAAAAGATCCTAATGACCTAATGGCATTCAAGATAGCAGCAAGTCTTGCCTTTAAGAACGCAGTGCAAAAAGCAGATCCTATTTTGCTTGAACCAATAATGAGGCTTGAAGTAACTGTGCCTGAAGAATTCGTAGGGGATGTAATTGCAGATTTGAATGTTAGAAAAGGAAGGGTGGAGCAAATAGAAAAGAAAGGTCCTGTCCAGGTGATAAAAGGGTGGGCACCCCTTTCTAAGATGTTCGGATACTCTACATCCTTACGGTCTGTTTCTCAGGGAAGGGGAACATTTATAATGCAGTTTAGTCATTACGATAAGGTGGAGTAAAAGATGAGCGAGTGCGTCTTTTGTAAGATAGCAAAAAAAGAGCTACCCGCAGAGATCGTGTATGAGTCAGAAGACATAATTGCTTTTAAGGACATAAAGCCAAAGGCTCCGCACCATATCTTAATTATACCGAAAAAACACATACCCACCTTGGATGATGTGAAAGACGAAGATTATGCTCTCATTGGAAAGATGTTTCTTGTTGCCAGAGACATAGCGAGATCCATAGGTGTAAGTGAGAAAGGCTATAGAACGGTATTCAACTGCAAGTCTGATGGTGGTCAGGAGGTTTATCACTTGCATCTGCATCTGTTAGGTGGCAGAAAAATGCACTGGCCTCCGGGATAGTCAGCTATGAAGATTCTGGTTTATGCAGCAGGTGCGGTTGGATTAGGAATTGCAAGTTGTCTTATAAAGGCAGGGGTTAAGGTTGATATAGTAGCGAGAAGGGATACGGTATCGGCATTAAAAAAGAAAGGGCTTCTTAGAACCGGGATATTCGGACAGTTCAGAGCATCTCCGGAATCTTTTGGCGCCTATGAATCCTTAACACAGCTTTCAGATGAAGGATACGACTTTATTTTGGTTTGTTGCAAGTCTTTTGATACTCTAAATGCTGCGCGGGATCTTCACTCTAAATTTGGCAAAGGCAGTTTTATTATTGTGCTTTTTCAAAATGGATGGGGTAATGCAGAGACTTTTAGCTCTTTTTTTCCAAAAGATGTGATATACAATGCCAGAGTAATAACAGGATTTGAAAGAAAAGCACCAAACGAGGTGGTTATAACAGTACACGCAGACGCAATCCGTATCGGAAGTATATTTGGGGCTGATCTGTCCAAGGTAAGTGAGTTATGTTCTCTCATAAGTAAAGGGGGGATTCCATGTGTTCCGAGTCCCTACATTGAAAAGGATCTCTGGGCAAAAATGCTTTATAACTGTCTTCTCAATCCTCTAAGTGCTATTTTAAAGGTTCCGTACGGCAAGCTCGCTGAAGATGAGCACACATGTGAGATAATGAATAACATAGCAGAAGAGATATTCCTGGTTATGAAAAGAGCGGGTTACAGTACTTATTGGGATTCAGCACAGGAGTACTTAGATGTATTTTACAAAGAACTTATTCCTCCCACTTCAGCTCACAGGTCCTCCACACTTCAAGATATCGCAAGAGGCAAAAAGACCGAGATAGACAGTCTTACAGGTCAGGTAATAAAGATCGCGGAAGATTTTGGTGTTGAAGTTCCTTATAATAAAGCTGTTTTTAATATGGTAAAATTCTTAGAGAAACAAAGGGGCGCCTTGTAAAAGCGCCCCAATATATTTATCTGTTGGCTTTTCTTATTCCGAGTATATCCTGAGCCACGATCATCTTGCAAATATTTGCAGAGCCTTCCACCATAAAGTAGGTAGGAGCGTCTCTGAAAAATCTTGCTACTGGATACTCTGTAGAATATCCATATGCACCAAGTATTCTCATGGCAGTTAACGCCGCCTTCATTGCAACTTCGCCTGACAGATATTTGGCCTGTGCCACTTCAAAACCATTATTCAGTTGCCCTTGTTCTTTTTGCCAAGCTGCTTTGTAAACCATAAGCCTTGCTGCTTCTATCTCGCAGGAAAGTTGAGCAAGCAAGTCTTGATTCATTTGAAAATGACCCACAGGTTTTCCAAACTGTTCTCTTTCCATAGCGTATTTTACGGCAGTATCCAGACATGCCTGAGCAACTCCCACTCCACGAGCTGCTGCTTGAAGTCTTGTCTGGTTAAGAGAGCTAAACAGTATCTTTGCTCCATCCCCGGGCTTTCCAAGTATATTTTCTTTTGGGACCTTTGTGTCTTCAAGTATTATTTCTCCTGTAGGGGATGATCTGGATCCAAGTTTGTCCAAATCAGTTACAGTAACACCATTAAAATTCTTGGGTTCAATAACAAATGCAGAAAGGCCCTTGCCTTTTGCTTCCTTGTCCGTGTATGCATAAAATATGAGCACATCAGCTATAGGGGCGTTTGAAATCCATGTCTTCGTGCCATTTAATAGCCAGTAATCGCCTTTATCTACCGCTGTAGACTTCATGGACATGACATCAGATCCTGCATTTGGCTCTGTTATGGCAAATCCGCCCAAGTATTCTGCTGACACGAGTTTTGGAATGTACTTCTTTTTTAGTTCTTCACTTCCGTACCTGTATATAGTATAAGCACAGCCGACCAATTCCATGTTAAACTGGACTCCTATTGAACTGGACGCATAGGAAATCTCTTCAGAAAGGATAACGGTAGCAAGCCATCCCATGTTATTTCCGCCATATTCTTCAGGAATGAGTGTGCCGAAAAAACCCAGTTCTGCCATTGGCTTTACAACTTCTTCGTAAGGAAAATAATGTTCTTCATCCCATTTGTCTGCATAAGGGGCAATTTTTTCTTGTGCAAATTGCCTTGCGGTTTCCCTTAACATCTGTAGTTCTTCACTTAAGGCAAAATCCATAACTTCCCTCCTTATTTTGATCTTTTTTTGTTGTTGTCTCTTATAAAAAAAAGAATCATGCTTGGCAAGTTTAAATTGCAAACCAGGTTTTACTCTATAAATACATGAGCTTCCACATGCAAATCTACCAAAAGACTACATGGTGTTCTTAACTAATGATGGTATTATTAAATCCATCCCAAGTATAAACATACTAAAGCCAAGGAAGCAACAAGCATTTTTTTGCTTTTACTATATCCTTTTGTTCGACGTGCTAATCTCTTTAGCCTATCCCTTAAGATAGAATGTTTTCCTTCATTGTGATTCACCTTACCAAACTTATCAACCTTATGGCGATTGCAGGGAAGCCAGTTATAAACCTCGTAACCATCTGAATAATATTTTTGTGCAGAAGGCAGCTGACTGTACAGGCGAAGAAAGCTTTCTTCACTTCTGTCTCCCACCTGAAAGATTACCTTTTTACCATCCAGAACAGCAGTCCAGATCCAAACACTATTTCTCTTTTTTCCCTTACGTGCTCCAACATATGTCCACATCTCATCCAGGGTAATTTCATCTACCTTTTGATATTTCAACTCTTCTCTCCTCCTTTCC
>CAYMUI010000086.1:0-17431 GCA_964393645.1 uncultured Desulfobacterales bacterium
TTGGATTTTGTTTTTCCTTTCTCTCCTTTAAAAGGAATACCTTTCTGGCTCGGTTATTATTCTTATGTGTGGAAGAATCCAGAAAGTTTTTCGATAAAGAGGGCAAAAAATCATCCTAATTATTCATACATATTTCCTGAAGATATCTTAGATAAACTTCGTCTCATGATACAAGGATACAAAGGGCAAAAAAGAAAGCAAAAAAGGCTTTGGAAGCCTGTACAGGAGAAGATAAAAAAGTGGAAAAAATTCTATGAACAGCTTCGCACAGGACCTAACAGCGAGCCAATAATTTCTTATCAGGACGGGAAAGATTTTTTAATTATAAGACACAAGATATCCAAGCAAAAGACAATTGTTCACAGACTTAAAGGACTTTCTCGCCAGATATACCTCTTTTGTGAACACAACAGAAGCATAGCTGAAATCCTTTCGCATTTTCCAGGGCTTGACTCACTTAAACTTGTTCCCTTCCTAAGAATGATGGTGGACAAAAAGGTCATGTTTTGTGAACAAGATAGATACTTAAGTCTGGCGGTTCCTTTGAGAGGTTGGAGATTCTTATGATGGAATGTTTAATCTATTATTTTCCTATATCTGGAGTAAAGACCTATATATTTCTTCCCCCGTTAGTTATGTTTGTAATTTCTTCTGTCGTATCTATGGGAGGGGTTTCAGGAGCTTTTATTCTTTTGCCTTTTCAGATAAGTGTCTTGGGATACACTGCTCCTGGTGTAAGTGCTACGAACTTTGTTTATAATATAGTCTCTATTCCTTCTGGCATATACAGGCACATAAAGAGAAGACAAATATCTTGGGCTTTATTTTGGATAATCATTGCTGGTACTATTCCGGGTATACTTATTGGCTACTACATAAGAGTTTTGTATCTTCCTGATCCCGCAAAGTTTAAGATATTTGCTGGAGTTGTATTGGGTCTTTTAGGCATCAGAACCATTCAAAGTGCGTGGGATTATAATGTAAGCTCCCTTTCAAAAGATTTAAACAATAGGAAATTAACAGTTTCTATTTCAAAAGAAAAAGTAGGTCTTTTGAAATCTGAAATATATTCAGGATCCATGAGATATGAATTTTCAACATTATTTCTTGCTCTCATATCTTTTATAGTCGGGGTAGTGGGAGCTATTTACGGAATTGGGGGCGGCGCTATACTGGCACCTTTTTGTATGTCTGTGTTAGAGCTTCCCGTTTATATCGTTTCAGGAGCAGCCCTTTTTTCTACATGGATAAATTCTATTATAGGAGCATGTACATATGCTCTAATGTCCTATAAAACTGGTATAGACGCATATCCTGACTGGCAGCTTGGTGTTCTGTTTGGAGTAGGCGGATTAATCGGTATATATGTGGGCTCTTTTTTGCAGATGAGAGTTCCAGATAGAATAATCAAGTCTATTTTAGGTGCTGTTTTGCTCTTTATTTCTGCGAGGTATTTAAAAGGCATACTTTAATCTTTTGTATCTGTGGTTGCAATAAGTGATTGTTGTGTGTAATAATTGAATTTAAGGTTATTTAAGGTTATGCAAGCACTTAAAACCACATCAGTAATCTTACTTGCTGTTTTATTGGCTTTTTCGTTCTGTAATGCCCATTCTAAGATAAAATTTAAGGCCAAAACCCTTGTACAGATCTTAGATCAGTATGCTAAAAGAGGATACACTGTTATAGGGCCTGTAGAAATAACAGATGTTACTCGTGATTATTTGATTCCTTTTCACATGCAGAAAATAAAAAAGACAAAACACATAAAGATCATAGATAAAAAAGGTAAACATGTTAAATTGCGTAAAGGAGACATAGTTTATATTATAAAAAAAGGAAAAAAGGTTATTATCATAAAAGCTTCTTTTAAAATTAATAAAAATGAATAAAAGAATAGTTGTTTTAGTATGCATTTCGGTTCTTTACCCTGTTATCCTGCTGGCAAGCATGAACGACTATTGTTCTACTCCTCCGTTTTTGACCACCGCGGTTAAGAGTAATGCGCTGTTAGTTATGGACTTTTCAGGAAGCATGCAGTTTCCCGCGTATTATGGTTGCGGCTTTCACGGTTACTACAGTAGTAAGGTGGCTAAGTGCGGATATGATGGGGAGGTTTATGCAAATTATAATCCAAACATAACTTATTATGGTTATTTTGACCCAAATGAATACTACAGGTACAATTCCTCCGGGAAATACTGGGAAGTTAACCCTTCTTGTACCAATACAGACAGAATAGGAAGTGGAAACTGTATTTCTGGAAATCTTCTTAACTGGCTTGTTATGACAAGGATAGATGTTGCCTTAAAGGCACTTATTGGAGGAAAGGCAAGTTGTGACACTAATTATTGTTACTTAAGGCCTCAGGGATCCAGGAGATATGTTAGATCTCGCAATCTTCATTGTAAATTTCATGTAAGACCTAAAAACTACAGTAGCGGAAGTTACTCTTCCAAAGATATTCTCATCAGTGCTCAAAATTACTTGGGAACTTGTCGCATAGGAACATTCTCTAACAGGTATGCACGGGTGAAGATAGATAAAAGTGAAAGAATCGGGATTATTCAAAATAACTTTAACATAATAAGATTTGGTTTTATGGTCTTTGCCAGTAATAGAAGGTATGGGGAAATAAGATATGGATTTGATGAGAACGATTTAAATACCTTGATATCAAAAATGCAAAATGAAGTTCCATACTGGGGAACACCAACAGGGGAAGCGCTTTGGGAAGCATACGATTATCTGAGACAGTATAACAGTCACGGTTATGAGAGCAATTATTCATACATACGCAGAGGAACAGTGAAAGATCCATATTATCAGCAACTGTCAGACGGAAGCGTTGTTCCTGTTAGATGCAGAAAAAATTTTGTGGTTTTGATTTCTGACGGAGAATGGAATGGTCGGGTTGATCCTGTAAGGCCTGCCTACTATCTCCACACAACCGATTTGAGAAGTGATCTAAGTGGTACTCAGACGGCAAAAGTGTATACTCTTTTTGCCTTTTCTACTTCTCAAGCTGGTCAGAATTCCATGAAAACCGTTTCTGCTTTCGGCAGTTTTAAAGAATTGAATGGATGTAGAAGAAACTGGCCATATACTTTTAGTGGTTTTCCTGGAAACAGCAGATATGTTTCTTTCCCAAGACCTAATTGCAATCCTTCTTCTACCTACAGAAGCTGCTGTGACGAATGGGATGAGGTTGACCACGATGGTGTTCCTGATTCATATTATGCCGTTACAAATGGGGCTCAACTTCAAGATGCACTTTCTGAGATTCTCAAAGAGATGATAAAAGAGGCTTCTTCAGGAACTGCTGCGAGTATTCTTTCAAAACAGGCAGAAGCAGGTTCTTCTCTCATTCAAGCCATATTTTATCCACAAAAAAGATTTGGCACAGGAGCAAATGCAAAAGATCTAAACTGGGTGGGTTATTTGTATGATTGGTGGCTTTATACGGGAAGGGTGGCAGGAGGATTGGTAAATAACATAAGAGAAGACACTATAGAGAATAAATACTTGGATATATGTGAACCAGACGGTACCGCGGGTGGTGATTACATTATGGAATACATATTTCAAGATGGTCAGCTAAGGATAGATGCATATAAAAGTAATGTGAGTGGGCAAAAGGCAGATACTTCTCCTGAAACCACATATTCAAGTTTAGATGAAGCTCATCCTGTATGGGAGGCTGGAGATACTCTTTGTCAGGAAAGTGCCCCCCTTACAAATAGAAAAATATATGTTGTTACTGGAGATCTGGAACCCAGTTCCCCTGTATCTTCTATGACCGAGTTAAAAGATTTAAATAATACCAGTACCAAAAAATACTCCAAACTTTTCGGAGATGATGACGGGGATGGAGATATAGATGAATCCGGTGAAACTCACGCAATTGCAACAGAAATATCTTTTGCTACTTTGAAAAGATATATTTACGGACTTGACGGTTCAGGAACGAGGAGAAGGCAAACAAATACGGGTGATATATGGAAGTTAGGCGATATAATATACTCTACACCTAAGATTGTTAATTACAGAGACTATTCTGTGGTCTTTACCGGAGGAAATGACGGGATGTTACATGCCTTTAAACTTGGAAAGTTAAGGTATGACGGCTTAGGAGCGTATCAACAAGTGAAATTGAGAAACAGTCGTACTGATGACCTTACTGATGAATTAGGCAAAGAGTTATGGAGTTTTATTCCAAAAAATGCTTTTCCATATCTAAGATTTTTAGCTGATCCAAATTACTGTCATTTATACTATGTGGATCTATCTCCATATATAATAGAGTTGGATACAGATGAAGATGGTAGTATAGATAAGCGTATACTAATAGGAGGTATGAGACTTGGAGGTGCAACAGGATGTAGTGGTACATACTGCGTAAATCCTCCTGCAGATACCTGTCCCACTCCGTCTAATTATCGTGCAGATAGAGATCCCTCTACCACTCCTTCTGGATGCTTGGGACTTTCTTCATATTTTGCACTGGATATAACAAGTCCTGATTCTCCTAAGTTTTTGTGGGAATTTACAAATCCTGATTTAGGGTTTACTTACTCAGGCCCTGCTTTTATAAAAAGAAAAGACACAAGTGGAAGTTATCATTATTATTTAATGTTTGTTTCTGGCCCTACTACTTACAATGGAAGTTCTTCCCAAGACCTAAGAGTGTTTATTTTGACCCTCAATGATGACTTCACAATCTCATCTAAGGTGGTTATAGACGGAAATAATAGTTATGGTATAAGCGGTTTTTCACACAAAAAAGACCCGGATCTTTCCTCTTTTAATAACAGCTTTGGAGGAAGATTGTTTACAAATGGTATAGACTACAACGATGATGGTAATACCGATATGGTATTTTTTGGTGTAACCAAAGGCACAGGAAGTAGCTGGAGAGGAAACCTCATAGGAGTGAAGACCAACGATATAGACCCGTTAAATTGGGATTTTATAAAGGTATTTAACAGCGCTACAAAGCCTATAACAGCAAAAGTGGAATATATGAAATGCTTTAACATGAATTACATCTTTTTTGGAACAGGCAGATATTTCTTCAAAGAGGATGACCCTGGTCGAAACTTAGCGGATAAAGAAAGATTGTATGGAATAAAGATTGATGAGTGTCTTCAGGGAGGCACTTGTAATATAAATTCATCCCATTCCAGCAGTAATGTTTGTAGTGCCTTGATTGGAGGTGGAGGGAGCCAGTTGGTTTCTTGGTATCAGATGTTAGATCCAAGAAGTGGAGACTATTACAAAGAAAGAAATATATCAGATCCATCTGTAACAGATGTTGATGTTATATTTTTTAGTACTACAGAGCCAACTTCGGATTTATGCGGATACGGTGGAAGATCCAGAATGTGGGGACTTAACTGTGCTACTGGAGAAGCACTTGATGATCAGAATTGTGCCCCGTATATCGTTCGGGAACTCGAAGGAACAACATATCTTCAGACCTCCATAGGTAAGATCACCCCTTACCCTATTTCCATTGGAGGAAATAGACCCCAACATAATCCGTTTCAACAAAAAAGAGGAAAAGCAACTCCTTGGACTCCTGGAGTTACTCCTGAAAGCCCCACCCCGTTTTACTCGCCATCTTCTGGAAGTAGCTCTGGACAGGGAGAAATCCTTTACTGGATAGAGCATTAACATGGAAAAGGGTTTTACATTGATAGAGCTTGCCGTGACAATAGTAATTATTGGAGTACTTACAGCTATAGCAATTTCAAGTTATAGAACCTGGGTAAAAAAGACAACCATAGAAAATGATACTAAACAGATCTTTGCTTTATTAAATGAAGCACGGGCAAGAGCTTTTGCAGAAAAAAGACAGTGTGGTCTCATATTTAATAACAGAATTGTAAGACTTGTATGTGATACGGATCTGGATAATTCTATTTTAGATGAGACCTCCAGTATTAATGAAGTAATATTAAAAAATGATTTTTCCAAAAACTTTTCATATGCCTTGTTTAACAAGAATGGAACCGCATCTATATC
This sequence comes from uncultured Desulfobacterales bacterium, assembly GCA_964393645.1. Lineage (GTDB taxonomy): Bacteria > Desulfobacterota > DSM-4660 > Desulfatiglandales > JALVZP01 > JALVZP01. Next base: position 6,028 of record CAYMUI010000086.1, read on the forward strand.
AGGAACCATTTATGCGGATGACATAAGCACAGACCCTAACTATAGCTGTGTGACTATATCAACTACACGAATAAAGATGGGAAAATGGAATGGAAGTACATGTAGTCTCAAATAGTAAAAAAGGTTTCACTCTTGTAGAACTTCTTGTAAGCATACTGATAATGTCTGTTATGTTTCTTGCCTTGTTACACTCTTTAAGTTTGTATGTAAAATATAACACATTAAATACACTGAGGAATGAGGCAATAAAGATAGCTCAGGGCTGTGCAGAACAGATAAGAAGTGGTCAAAGCTGCTCCCCTGCTATCACAAAAAGATTTCGTCAGTTTTCTATAACATATAGTATCTCAGCGCCAAATCCTGCTCTATTTTCTTCTGGAACAAACAATGTAACCATAACGGTTAGTTACAGTTTTGGTGGAAGAAATTATTCATATTCTTTAAGCACAGTGGTTTATAAAGAGTAATGTCAGACAAAGGTTTTACACTTATTGAGCTATTGGTAACTATGGCTCTTTTGGCCATAGTGATAGCTGCTGTTGTTGTAAGTTACTCTACTGTATTGAAATTGCAGGTTCAACAAGGAAACATTGCCAAAACAAACATAGAGGAGGGAATTAGTCTTGAAATCTTGAGAAAAGATATAGAGATGGCAGGTTTTGGTTTGCCGTGGGATATGAATGGGCAGACATATAATGAAGCCTCTAATAGTATGTCTTATGTACCCAATCCTGCCACATTTAATGATGCACCTTTAAGTCCGCCGAGAGCTTTTGTAATATCTAATAATGGAAATACAAGTGCGAACAACTCGGATGTGCTTGTAATAAAATCTTCTGTGGCATTATTAAGTAACATTACTCAAAGATGGGGTTATGTTACAAATGATGGGGTACACATTACATATACTCCTCTTAGTCCCCAGAGTTCATCTATAGGTTATTTTGTCGTATTAAACAAGGATAGAAAACTTGAAAAAATAGATTATCAGCCTTCCAGTTCAACACCACCCACATTTATAGACAGTCTGAATGAAGGAGACATATATTTTGCATTTGGTATAAGCGATATTTCTCCACGAATGCCTTTTAACAGAGTGGATTATTATCTGCAAAAGCCTGCAACAGGATTTCCTGAAAGGTGTTGTCCCACTACTTATGAGCTATATAGAGCGAACATAAATCAATCAAACGGGAATAGAAATCCTCAACCTATCTTAGACTGTGTAAAAGATTTTCAAGTGTCTTTTGGATTAGATAACAATGGAGACGGCTCTATTGATACCTGGAGTTCTACATTACCTTCTACTGCTTCTGATATTAGGAATAAGGTCAAACAGGTAAGGGTATTTATCCTGTATCAGGAAGGATCTAAGGAAAGAGGTTATAGTTACAGTGGAACAATTACTCTGGGAGACGCTGATACAGGGGTTTTAAAGACTTTTACTCCATCGGGCAGTGAGGTAAACTACAGATGGAAGGTTATGAGATTGGTTGTGTTTCCACTAAACCTAAAGCCACAACAGAGATAATAATGAAGACAATTCAAGTTATATATGATGAAAAAGGAATTGCTTTGGCAACAACCCTTATTCTTGCTCTTGTTTGCCTCACCTTAATCGCAGGTGTTGTGACTATGCTAAATATAGGCACGAGGATCTCCGGTATAAAAGCAAGGTATACTTCCTCATTAGAAGCTGCAAAAGGCGGAATAGAAGATTTTTTGCAGACCATACCTTTCAGTCATAAGGGCTTGCCCACTGATACTGATTATAAGTGTAAGCTTCAGCAAGATACGAGTAATTGGAATGTTACATGTTTGCATCACTGTTCCGATGCATATTGTACAAGCCATTCGAGCCCAAGAGATATAATAGATTTTTCTGATTGGTCTAATGTTTACGGTAACTATACAGTGTACTGCAAGATCGTGGATGCAAAAGGCACTTCAGAAGGAGATTGGTTTTACACGATAGAAGCAGTAGCAATAGGGAACAATACTTCTGAAATAGCTTGGTTTACAGTGGTATATAAAAGAAGTGACTAAGGCTTATTTTTATTTTGAGCTTCCCTAAGCAGGATTTCTACTATTTTTTTAAAAAAAGGCAAGGGCTTTGATCCTTTTATCATTACTCCATTTATAATAAAAACTGGGGTGGCATTTATTCCAAACTTTTTTGCTACACTTATATCTTCTTGGATCTCTTTTTTTATTTGTTGAGAATTCATATCAGACTTAAATTTTTCTATATCTAACCTTAGAATCTTTGCCAGTTTTATATAAAGTTGTTTATTAAGATTAGTGGCATTGTCAAATAACATGTCATGATATGGCCAAAACATGCCTTGTCTGTGAGCTGCCATTGCCGCCCGTGCAGCTGCAAAGGATTCTTTGTGTATAGATGATAGCGGTAAGTTTCTAAAAACAAGTCTTATCTTACCAGAGTATATTTTCATGAGCTTATCTATGGTATTAGATGCTCTTTTACAGAAAGGACACTGAAAGTCAGTAAATTCTATTATAGTTATTGGAGCATTTTTTGGTCCAATAGTAGGATTATATGGATATATGGGGATGCCAGAAACTCGATGGTTTAGTGCCTCTTTTAGTTGTTCCTTCTCTCTTTGTTCTTGGATATACTTTGAAAGCACTTCATATATTATTTGAGGATTTTTCTTTATAACATCTATAACTATTTCTCTCACCCGCTTTTCTGTAAGGATTTTTTCATTACTTGAAAAAGAGATGCCCGATAAAATAAAGGTAATCATCAGTGCAATAAAGATCTTTTTTATTATGTCTTTCATTTTGTTCGCCCTTTATAATAAGCAGTAAACTATAGTGCTTATTCCAATGGCAAAACAATAGGGAGAGAAGTAATAAAGATTTCCTTTTTTTATCAGATTGTTTAAAAATCTTAAAGCTATCAATCCTACTATTGCAGACGAAATTGTTCCTAAGCTTAGAGGGATGACATTTTCTATCTGGTTTATCTTTACTGCTTCTAATATAAAAGCACCAGATATAGCGGGTATGGAAAGCAAAAAAGAAAACTTAAAAGCCAATTCTCTATCTATCTTGCACATAAGTCCACATACTATGGTAGCACCTGATCTGGATATTCCGGGTATTATTGCTATGCCCTGTGCGATCCCTATGAGGACCGATCTGATCAGACCAACTCTTTTTTTACTGCCTTCAGGAATGAACTTAGTTGCTCCTACAAATAAGCCTGTAACGCACAACATTATACCAGCAATAAGTGCTGAAGAAAATGCCCTTTCAAAATAGTCTTTAAACAGAAAACCTATAATAGCTGTTGGAATAGAGCCAGTAATAATGTCTTTCAGAAGAAAAGAATCTGTGTTTTCTTTTTTAGATAAGACTGACTTAAAGATTCTTTTTATGTCTTTTGAAAAATAGATAACCACCGCCAATAAAGTTCCCACATGAAGAGCGCAGTCAAATAGAAGCTGTTGCTGTTGAAATCCTAACAGTTTTTGAAATATAACCAGATGTCCAGAACTGCTAATGGGCAAGAATTCGGTAAGCCCCTGAATGATCCCCAAAAATACAGCGTCAAAAATATCCATAGTGGAATAGGAAGATACAAAATTTTAAAGAAAAAAACAAACACATTTGTTTTGTTCTTGACTTAAGGGCTTATTTCTGTTACCAAATTTCACTCCAATTCTGTATAATATAAGAAACATCGGGATTATGGATAAAAAAGTTGAGTTAAAAAAGGTTAGCATTTATACAAGATATTGGAAGCGCATAGTATATCCCTTAGCTGGATTTTTTTTAGTTTTTTCGTGTGCTTATGGGTATATAAAATATATCAACAACAAAGCTGAAAGAAAGTATAACAAGGCACTTAAACTTTTTTCTGAAAGTATTCAACACACTTCTAATAAAAAAATAGAAAAAGCTTTGGTTATATTTGAGGAGGTGATCAAGGAGTATCCGCTTTCTCGATTTTGTACACTTTCTATGCCTTTTGCAGGTTACATTTATTTCATAAAAGGAGATTATAAAAACGCAGAATACTACTATGAAATGTTTGAAAAGAAAATTTCGAGATCAGAGTATAGGTTTCTTTCTGATTTAGCAATTTCTTCCTGTTATGAATCTGAAAAGAAGTTTGATAAGGCCATAAAGATGCTAAAAACACTAACTGAACAACATTCTGAAAGTCCTTTTAAAGAATTTGCTCTCTTAAGCCTTGAAAGGCTTTACAGAATAGAAGATAAACCGGCTCAGGCAAAAAAGGTAATAAAAAAGTTTTTAGATGAATGTTCTCAATCTCCTTTCTTCTACATGGCAAAATCCCATTTTTTATCGTATAATAAAACAAACTAAACAAGATCTATTAAAGGAGTGTAAAAGATGTATGCAATAATACAGACAGGAGGAAAACAATATAAAGTGAGTCCAGGCAGTGAGATAAAAGTGGAAAAGATTGATGCAGAACCTGGCAGTCTGATTACTCTTGACAAAGTGCTTGCGGTCTCAACAGACGACGGGTTAGAAATAGGAAGACCCTATCTGGAAAACAGAAAGGTTATAGCCCGCGTCATAAGACATGGTAAAGAAAAAAAGATCATTGTTTTCAAATTTAAAAGAAGAAAAAACTATAAAAGAAAAAAGGGACACAGGCAACTTTACTCTATTATTAGAATAGAAAATATTGAGCAAGAATAGAAGGAGGGTACTATGGCACATAAAAAGGCAGGCGGTAGTTCCAGAAATGGTAGAGACAGTATAGGTAAAAGATTAGGAGTAAAAAAATTTGCAGGACAGTTTGTAAAGGCAGGCAATATTATTGTGAGGCAAAGAGGGACAAAGATTCATCCGGGTGCTAATGTTGGCTTGGGTAAAGATTACACTATTTTTGCAAAGATAGACGGAATAGTAAAATTTGAAAATTTTGGTAAAGATAGAAAAAAGGTTAGCGTTTATCCTGTACAATGAGTGTAGAATTTTTGGATGAAGTAGTAATTAGAGTAAAATCAGGGGATGGAGGAAACGGTTGTATAAGTTTCCGTAGGGAGAAGTATGTTCCAAAAGGCGGTCCTGACGGTGGAGATGGGGGAAAGGGAGGAGACATTATCATAAGAGCAAATTCTGGCATATACAGTCTCGCTCATTTTGCTTTTAAAAAATTCTTTGAAGCAGAAAGAGGAGCCCACGGTAGAGGCAAAAATTGCAGTGGTAAAGACGGGAAAGATCTGATCTTAGATGTTCCCGTTGGTACTGTAATCAAAGATGAGGACACCGGCGAAATAATAGGGGACTTAACAAAAGATGGGCAGCAGATTGTTGTAGCAAAAGGAGGAAAAGGAGGAAGAGGAAATCAGCACTTTGCAACAGCAACCTATAGGGTTCCGAGAATTGCTGAACCAGGAAAACCGGGTGAGGAAAGAAGGATAAGACTTATTTTAAAATCCATAGCTGATGTTGGATTGGTAGGCTTTCCTAATGTTGGCAAATCCACTCTTTTGGCAGCAATAAGCAAGGCAAGACCTAAAATAGCCTCGTATCCTTTTACCACATTGTATCCAAACTTAGGCGTGTTGTCTTTTAATGATCGAGATTTTTCCATTATTATGGCTGACATACCCGGATTAATTGAAGGAGCGCATAAAGGAAAAGGGTTAGGGCATAGGTTTTTAAGGCATATTGAAAGAACCGGTTTGCTTCTCTTTGTATTAGATATAACTTTTGTGCCCAAGACTCATTTGGCTGAAGACTTTGAAATAATAAAAGAAGAGATAAGAAAATACAATCCCTTACTTCTTCAAAAGCCCTTAGCAGTTGCTATAAACAAGATCGACATATATGATCCTTCTATTCATAGATCTATCCAGCAGCTTCAAGATTATTTTAACAAAAAAGGTCTTCTTTCCTTTCCGATTTCTGCAAAGACAGGGGAAGGATTAAAAGAATTAAAAGAAGGCATATATAAGCTATGGTCTCTCAGGAAAAGGTCCGCTACTACAGAACAGAATATCTCAATTCAGTAAAAAGGGTTGTTATAAAAGTAGGAAGTGGTGTTATAACTGCTTCTTCTGGTTTAAATATAGAAGTAATGAATAATCTTGCCTCTAATATATGTTGGCTCTGGGAAAGAGGAGTGGAGGTGTTACTTGTCTCTTCTGGTGCAATAGCAGCTGGAATGAAAAAGCTCGGATTTTCTAAAAGACCTGTTTCTCTCTCTGCCCAGCAGGCAATAGCTGCGGTAGGACAAAGTGATCTTATGTTTTTTTACGAAAAGGTTTTTTCTCAATTTAATAAAAAAGTGGCTCAAGTATTGCTAACAAAGGAGGACATAAGTCATCGGCAGAGATATCTAAACGCAAGAAATACTATATTTACTCTTCTTTCTTGGAAGATTCAGCCTATTATTAATGAAAATGATACAGTTACAGTGGATGAGATAAAGTTTGGAGACAATGATAACTTAAGTGCTTTGGTGGCAAAACTTACAGAATCTGAGCTATTAATAAATTTGACCAATATAGACGGCCTGTTTGATAAGGATCCAAGAATCCATAAAGATGCAACACTCATAAGAGTGGTAGAAAATGTTACAAAAAAGCTGTTAGAAGGTGCTGGTAAAATTCCCGGTGTTCTCGGCACAGGAGGGATGCTTAGCAAAGTAAAAGCTGCACATCAATTGGCAGTAGGAGGAATTCCCACAATAATCGCCAATGGTTTAAAGCAGGACATAATAAAAAAGATCTTCTCTGGAGAGGAAGAGGGCACTTTTTTCCTTCCACATGAATCTGGCCTTTCTTGTAAAAGACATTGGATAGCCTTTGCAAAAGCTCCAAAAGGGAGTTTGATTATTGACAGAGGTGCAGAAAAGGCGATAATGGAAAACGGAAAAAGTCTTCTTCCTGCAGGTATAAAAGAGGTGAAGGGTAAATTCGACAGAGGTGATTCTGTGATAATCCTCAATGAAGACAAGAAGGAATTAGCAATTGGAATAGTGAATTACAGCTCCTCAGATATAAAGAAGATTTCTGGTCTTAAGAGTTCTGACATAGAAAAGGTGGTGGAATTCAAATATGCAGACGAAGTGATTCATAGAGATAACTTGGTTCTTAAAAATCACATAGAAGAAGGAGATGGTGTATGTCTGAGTCAAAGATCTTGAATGTGGTTCAAGAAATAGCAAAAGAGGCAAAAAAGGCTTCCAGGATTCTTAGAAGTGTAAGTAGGATTCAAAAAGACGAAGCTTTAAAACAGATGGCTAATGCTCTGATAGAGAGAGAAGATGAAATCTTGAAAGAAAATGAAAAAGATCTCAAAAATGCTTATGATATGGGACTTTCTTCTGCTATGATTGATAGACTTACACTCAACGAAGACAGAATTAAGGAGATGGCTAACGGAATCATGGAAGTGGTGTCTTTGCCTGATCCAGTTGGAGAAGTGGTAAAGATGTGGAAAAGACCTAATGGTTTGATGGTAGGCAGAATGAGGATTCCTTTGGGAGTAATAGGTTTTATTTATGAATCAAGACCAAATGTTACTGTTGATGCGGCTTCTTTGTGTTTAAAATCTGGTAATGCCGTAATATTAAAAGGCGGTTCAGAAGCAATAAATTCTAATATGATTCTTGTTCAAATCTTAGCAGATGCTTTAGAAAAAAGCGGTTTACCAAAAAAAGCGGTTCAAATGATACCCACTACAGATAGAGAAGCGGTAAAGGCTCTTATAAGCATGGATGAATATGTAGATGTGATAATTCCAAGAGGAGGGGAGGGGCTTATAAGATTTGTAGCAGAAAATTCTAAGGTGCCTGTGTTAAAACATTACAAAGGCGTATGTCATGTATATGTGGACGAACATGCAGATTTAGATATGGCTCAAGAGATATGTTTTAATGCAAAGGTTCAAAGGCCTGGCGTTTGTAATGCTATGGAAACGATGTTAGTGCACAAGAATATAGCATCAGAGTTTCTCCCTAAGATGCTAAAAAGATTTCAAGATGCAGGGGTGGAAATAAGAGGTTGCGAAGAAACTCTTAAGATATATCCGGATGCAAAACCAGCTACTGAAGAGGACTGGCCTGCAGAATATCTGGATCTTATTTTAGCTGTCAAGGTGGTTGATAATATGGATGAAGCACTGGATCATATAGAAAGATACGGTTCCAATCATACAGAAGCTATCGTGACCAACGATTACAACAATGCCCAGAGATTCCTTTCTGAAGTAGATTCCTCAGTCGTGTTGGTCAATGCATCCACAAGATTTAATGATGGAAATCAGCTTGGTTTAGGAGCTGAAATCGGAATAAACACTTCAAAATTACATGCCTTTGGACCAATGAGTCTGGAAGAGTTGACTACTACCAAGTTTATAGTTTACGGGAATGGACAGGTAAGAAAATAATCAAGGAAATAAGGATTCATTGAAAATCGGGATACTTGGCGGAACATTTGATCCTGTACATTTTGGCCATCTTAGAACAGCAGAAGAGATAGGAGAATTTTTTGAATTAGAAAAGGTATATTTGATCCCTTCTAACAAACCTCCTCACAAAAAGGGGCGTGTAATAAGTTCATTTCAAGATCGGCTTTACATGATTAAATGTGCAATTGAAGATTCAGACCGACTCGATGTCTTAGATATAGAAGGAAGAAGATCTGGTTATTCATATACCATAGATACACTCAGAGAATTGACTTCAGATAATTATTTCGGAAAGGAAGTGCAAATATATTTTATCATAGGAAGCGATGCCTTTATGGAAATAGAAACATGGAAAGAATATAAGGAACTTTTCAAGTATGCAAATTTTGTAATTGTGAAAAGGTCTGGTTATAATAATATAGACAGATTGATAAGAAAAATTAATCTTTTTGAAAGTCAAAAACATAAACACATGATAAGGCTTAGCACAGGAAAGAGTATTTACATGGTTAAAGTAACCCATATGGATATATCATCTACCCAGATAAGAGAGCTTGTAAAAAAAGGCAAGTCTATATCTTTTCTTTTGCCTGAAAAGGTAAAAGAGTATATATTAAAAAAGGGTCTTTATAGAAAATGAAGTCTATTGAGAAGGCAAAACTTTGCTTAAAAATCATAAAAGAGAGAAAAGCTATTAAACCGGTTTTGGTAGAAGTGGGAAAAGTTACCTCAATAGCCGATTATTTTCTGATTGCCAGTGGAAGTTCCAGCACTCAGGTTCAGGCTATTAGCAAACATATCCAAAAGAAGATGAAAGAAGCTGGTTTTAGGCTTTACGGTATAGAAGGAGAAAGAGAAGGGCATTGGACACTTATGGACTACGGAGATCTTGTAGTTCACATATTCTATCAGCCCTATAGAGAATATTATGACTTAGAAGGACTCTGGATTGATGCCCCCAGAGTAGAGATAGAAAATGAGGTTTCTTAGATAATGGTTATAAAAAAGATTTTAATAAAGCTGTTTGTCTTTTTTATCATTGCTTGTTTTTTTTCATCCCAGTGTTATGCCATTATAAGCTTAGAAGATGAAGAAATAATAGGAGATAGGATTTATACGCAGGTAAAAAAAGAGGGTATTCTTATTCAAGACGATTTTGTAAGCAAGTATATCGATGAGTTAGGGCATTATCTTATAAAGCCTCTAAAAACAAAACCTTTTCCATTTCATTTTTCTGTGATCAATAAGAACATAATAAATGCCTTTGCATCCCCAGGAGGATACATATATATCTTTGCGGGCTTAATAAACTTAACAGATAATGTGGATGAACTTGCAGCCGTTATATGTCACGAGATAGGGCATGTAAGTGCCAGGCATATTGCTCAAAAAGTTGAACAAAGCAAAAAGTTAGGCTATCTTACATTGGCTGCTTTATTAGCAGGGGTTTTACTGGGCGGGCAAGCAGCCAGTGGGATAGCAGCAGTTTCAATGGGTGCTTCTGCACAGCTTCAGATAAATTTTACAAGAGATGAGGAAAGGCAAGCAGACGAGTTAGGCTTTAGATACATAAGTGCTTCTGGATTTAACCCTGTAGCAATGTATGACATATTAAAAAAGATCACGGATCAGTCTTTGTACGCATTGGATCGTATCCCTCCTTTTCTTTTGGATCATCCGGTAGGTTCAGAGAGACTGTCTAATATACAAGCCATGTTAAGTACCTACAATCCTGTTCCAGCTTCAAAAGAGGTTCTGTATTTTAGAAATAAATTTCCTATTTTTAAAACCCTTGTGTATGCCCAATCAAAAGAGCCAGATAATGCAAAAAAATACTACATGGATGTTCTAAAGGATGATCCTGATTCTCCTCTTGCAAATCTTGGACTTGGCATAGTTTACATGCGGCTTTCCGAATATAAGAAGGCGATAGAATGTTTTAAAAAAACATTAAAAAAATGGCCTGATTCTGTACCTGTATTAACAAAACTTGCTGTAGCATATCAAAATTCTGGACAGGATAAGAAGGCCATAGAAGTTATAAATAAGGCCTTAGACATAGATGATACAAACAATCATACCCTCTTTCTCTTAGGTCTGTCTTATGAAAATTTAAAAAAATACAAAAAGGCATTAAAAATTTTTAAAAAACTCAGTTATTTGAAACCTGTTGACGAAAATGTGTATTATCACTTAGGCATTTCGTATGGAAAACTGGGAGAACTCGCATTAGCTCATTACAATTTTGGTATATATTTTAGTAAGTTGTATTCAATAAACAAGGCAAGATTTCATTTCCTCGAAGCAAGGAGACTTGCGCGAGGAAACAAAAAATTGCTGAGTGAGATTTCTGCAAGGCTTAGGTCCTTAGGAAGAGCACCCAAGATGTAAGATGAAAGAGAAGGAAATCTCTTCCCTTCCAAATATGCTCACAGGTATAAGAATGGCATGTATTCCTGTAGTATTTTTATGCCTTAGTTTTTCAGGAAAATTGTGGAGTCTTATAGCTGCCGTGTTTATAAGTCTTGCTTTTGTTACGGATATCTTAGACGGTTTTTTTGCAAGGAAATATGGTTCTGTAACAGTGATAGGTAAGTTTTTGGACCCATTGGCTGATAAGATACTGGTATCTGTGGCACTAATAATGCTAATACCTATGGGAAGAATTCCCGCTTGGATGGTAGCAGTGATTGTAATAAGAGAGTTGATTATCACTGGTTTAAGAGGCATAGCTGGTGAAAAGGATGTTATTATTGAAGCTGGAAGATTGGGCAAATACAAGACCATTTTCCAGTCCGTAGCTTTAATAGGTCTTTGTATTCATTATGAGTACATAGGGATAAATTTTCATAAACTGGGTATGGGTCTTATGTGGATAGCTCTTATTTTTACTGTTTGGTCAGGTCTTGACTATCTTTGTAAATTCAGGTCTGTTTTGGTAGAAAAAACAGATGTGTAGGAGAGAAAACCTCATTAA
>CAYMUI010000087.1:0-6061 GCA_964393645.1 uncultured Desulfobacterales bacterium
AATATGTATTTTTTTAAGGGAAAACCCTTAAAATTATATTTTTATAATTCCCAGTCTTATTGCTTGCTTTATGAGTTCAGCCACATTTTTTACTTTGAGCTTTTCCATAATCCTTGCTCTGTGAGTTTCAACAGTCTTGGCACTTATACAAAGACGCTGAGCGATTTCTTTGGTGGTGAGACCTTCTGAGATCAATTCTGTTATCTCTTGTTCGCGAGCTGAAAGGGTGAGAGTGGTAGACAGGAGAGATTGGGAACGGTCAGTTGATTTGTGTTTTAGAAGGGAAGAGCTGATATACTTTTTTCCTTGGAGCACAGCATTTATAGCATAGATGAGATCTTCAAAGGTGTCTTCTTTTAACAGATATGCTTCGATTTGTATATCTTCTGAATGATTATTGATAACCTCTATGTACTTATACATGCTAAGCAATATTATTTTAGAGTTAATTCCTCTTTGTTTTATTTTCTTGCTTGCTTCGATCCCATTTATATCTGGAAGGGATATGTCCATGATTATTACATCAGGATTAAGTTCCTGTGCAAGCTCTACAGATGCAATGCCAGATCCAGTTTCAGCTATTATTTCGTATCCGGCATGTTCCTTGATCCTTGCCGCGACACATTGCCTAAAAATAGTATGATCATCTACCAAGAGTATCTTTATCATTTAAGGGTACCTCCACGATTATCTTTGTACCTTTACCTTTATTAGTTATTACTTCAAAATTTGCTTCTATTAGATTTGCTCTTTCTGCCATTGTTTCGAGTCCGAGCCCTTCTGTTTTTTTGTTTTCAAAAGAAAATCCTGCTCCATCATCTTCTATTTTCAATGTTAATTTGTCAGATTCTTTATTCAGAAGTATTTTTACCTTCTTGGCGTGTGAATGTTTCCTGATATTATTTAATGCTTCCTGAAATATTCTGAACAGATTTTCCTCTATAAGGACGGGTAGTCTCTCGTAGAAGGCAAGGTTTAGCTCAATATCAATTCCTGATTTTTTAGAGAAGTCTTTACTAAATGTTTTTATAGCTGTTTGTAAACCCATTTCTGTAAGTAAAGCCGGTCTTAATCCCATTGAAATGTCTCTCAATTCCTTTATGCTTTTATCAATATCCTGAATAATAGAATTTAGATCTAAATTTTTTATGGTATGATTGAGATGTTGAAGATTGAATTTTATAACCATTAAGTCCTGACTTAAGCCATCGTGCAGTTCTCTTGCCAGGCGTTTTCTTTCTTCTTCCTGAGCTATCAATATCTTTGAGGCAAATAAACGCACTTTATTTTTCATGTGGATAAACCTTACTACAATACCATACATTATAGTTAACAAAAAGAAAAACATTCCATAGTCCCAGGGCTGAAGCAGGCTGTCATAACATCCGATGTTAAAATCCAGAAATATTTCTCCTACGACACCTCCTATGATAAGAGCGATTATGCCGGCCAATATAAATGTCATCTCTACTTTTTTCATTCTATAGGCCTTTATGAGAAGATAGACGGTACCAATAAGAGAGATCGGTATTATAAATCCCATCCATATAGCCAAAAAAGTTGAGTAAGAACTTAAGGACAATCCAAAAAGGATAGACAAAGACATCAATATGAATAAAAATGAGAAAACTTTATAAATTCTGAGCACAGGAAAGTCAAAATAATAAAGAAGGAAAAAGAAAAAGCATACAAGCCATATACAGGCTAAGGATATACTGAGCTTTTGAATAATTGGAAATTTAAGTCCTGTCTTGTAGAAGGTAAAACTGTCTATAAAAAAATAAAGACCGTATATTACAAGAACTAAGAAAAAATAAAGGATCTCTTTTTCTCTTGCTCCTTTTATGTACAAAAATACCAAACCTAATACAAAAATTCCCAAAACGGTGAGAATCACTGCTTCTAATATCTCCATGACCCTTTGTTTCTGAATAGCCTTTAGAATAAGATCCCTATAATCGCCTATTATGACATTTGATCCTATGATGCCTCCATCAAAGTACAGATTCATTACTCTTATCGCGATTACATTTTCTCTATTATATTTGATAATCTCATATGGTATTTCATATACTCGTGGCACATATGGAGCTAAGACAAAATCTTCTGCGATAATGCCTTCTCCTCCGAGTTTAACGCCATTAAGATAAACCTCATCGGCATCACTTATAATACCAAGATATATCCCTATTCTTTTGGGTTTAAAGCTCTCTGGCATATTAAAGTGGATTCTATACCAGCCAATTCCTCTTAACCTAATATGCTGTGAACGCCAGCTTCCTGGAACTTTAATGAATTCCCAGGAAGAATCATCAAAATCAGGATCTGCCCACAAAAGATTATCTCCTATGCAAAACCTGTGTTTTCCATCTAAAATAAAGAATTCCTGAGCAAAGGCGAGGTTGTTAAGGATAAATAAAGAGGCAAAAATTATCCATGCAAGAGAAAATGCTTTCATGCTTTAATTTACATTGTAAAAACGCGCCCTTTCATAAAATCAGTCCAATTCATAGGACCAAAAATAAGAGATATTATGTGATCTTAAAAACTCTTCGATATCTGGTGGAAAGTCATGAGCTACAAAAATGTAAAATGGGTTTTTTCTTTCTTTCTCTGCTATCTTTTGGGCATATTTCTTAAAACGAGTTATTTCTCTTTTAGATGGTCTTACCTTGCATTCTCCAATTATTACTATATCCTCTCCATTTCTTTTTCCGTGACCATATATGTTGATTTGGATGTTCTTCTTCCCAACCAGAAAATATTTTCTCAAAAGTCGGTTTATTATGGTTATGTTATGTCTTTCAGACAAAATTTTTGGTAAAGATTTGTATGCTTTGTTTTCTAAAGAATATCCTACTGAATTAGATATTCCTTCCAAGCGATCTTCAAACATATCCATGCGCTTTACGAGTTTATAGATCTCTTCTTCTGTTTTTTTCTGAGCCTCTGCCAGTTCATTTATTCTTTGTTCTGTTTTTTTCTGAGCTTCTGCCAGTTCATTTACTTTTTGGGTAAGGGAGTTAAGTCGCTGCTCTGTTTTTTTCTGAGCTTCTGCCAGTTCATTTACTCTTTGGGTAAGGGAGTTGAGCCGCTGCTCTGTTTTTTTCTGAGCCTCTGCCAGTTCATTTATTCTTTGGGTAAGGGAGTTGAGCCGCTGTTCTGTTTTTTTCTGAGCTTCTGCAAGATCTGCAACAATCTCTTTTAGTTCCCTGAACTCATCTTTTGTTACTCTTTCTTTTTGCTGCTTTTCTATCTCTTCTAATATAGCAATCAAAACTTCTCTTAAAGAAGGTTCAACTGTTTCTAATTTCTTAAAAAGACTTACACTTATAATAGACATCTGTTCACTCCCGTAGCTTTTTACCAAGGGCGATGCGGGACTCGAACCCGCGACCTTTGGCTCCGGAGGCCAATGCTCTGTCCACCTGAGCTAATCGCCCGTTTATCTTTTGTTTTTATACCATATTAAATACACCCTGTCATGTGGAAGTGGTTAATTTTATAAATATTTCTTCTAAGTTCTTAATTTCGTTTTTATCTAAGATTTGAACAATCTTGCCATTGTTTATTATGATAACTCTGTCACATAAGTCTTCTACATCAGGTATAATATGAGAGCTGAAAAATATGGTTTTTCCTTTTTTTCTCAATTGCTTAAACATATTTTTAAATTGATATCTGGCTACAGGGTCAAGCCCACTCATGGGTTCGTCTAAGATGAGAAGATCTGGTTCATGTATGATAGCTGAAGCAAAACCTATTTTTTGGAGCATTCCCTTGCTATACTTCCTGACTTCCCTTTCTGCTGCATCTTCTAAGTCAAATATAGCTAATAGTTCTTGAACCTTTTTTTTGATCTCTTTTTTATCCATATTATGAAGCAGGCCAGAAAACATTAAAACCTCTTTTCCTTTAAGGGTGTCCACAAATGATGGATGTTCTGGCAGGAAACCTATTTTTTTTCTGCTTTCTGGTGCAGGAACTTCTATGTCGTTAATAAAAACTTTTCCCTCTGTAGCCTTAATTAAACCAAGCATTATCTTTAATGTGGTACTTTTTCCGGCGCCATTTGGTCCTAAAAATCCGAGAATTTCTCCTTTTTTTATAGAAAAGCTTACCCCATCTATAGCTCTTATTTCTTTAAACTTTTGTTTGTAAACTTTTTTTAAGTTTATTATCTTAACTATTTCTCCTGACACTTTTTCCCTCTTTAAGATTACTTGTGCTTCTTACTCTTCCGGTTTTATCCAGATAAAATTTTCCACCATAAGGATCTTCCGGAATTTTCTTTAATACTCTTTTCTCTACTAATTGTCTGATAGAAGTTGGTAATTGACCGTATAATTTTTTATACCGTTTAACTGCTTTTTCTATAACATAAATGGCTTCAAGTGCCTTTAGTCTTTTTTCGTAAATACGCTTAAGTTTTTGTTTTCTTATGCCTTTGATCATAAATTTCAAAAATATTATTCCCAACTCAGTATGCCCACTTTCATAAAAATATCTTGCCGCAAGGCTTGCAAAAAACGGATTTCCCGAAATCTCAGCAGCTTTTTTATACCATTCTGCCGCCTTTTTATATTCTTTAAGAAAATAGCTGTAGTTAAATCCTAAAAAAAATGGAAGTTTAAAATCCCACTTTCTGTATCGAAATACATATCTTAGTATAGCATTCACTTCTTTTATTCTGCCTATATCCCATACAAAGACAGCTTGAGCGAAGTAATAAGCATCCTCATGATACGGATTCAGTATCACTGCTGTTTCTATGAGTTTATATAGGTTATAGTATTCTATCTGTACATTCTCTCCTGCTAAAGCTTTTTCTTTGATGTCTCCGTAGTAGGTGATCGCCTTAAATGTGTAGTATTCTCCTAAAAACCATCTAAATTCTCCTGATATCATTTTCATAATCTTTCCTGTTGGAACATAACCAAGTTTTCCATATATAGGTCTTTTTTTTAAGTCCTTGCTAAAATAGGGTATGAAGAAAAACCATGTACATAAGGATACAAACAGGACTAAATAGCTTGTTTTTGATCGCATTAAAGTAAGTCCCTTTTAGAAAATATGATACAGCTTAAAGAAAGTGTAATAGAGGTAAAAATGATAAAATAAAAAAATGCCATACATATAGAGTGATAATCGAGTTTAAGGGAGTAAGCAGCATAAGGAATAAGATCAAACGCAGTAAAGTTGGGGAGAATGTAGTATATTGCTTTTACTATATATTTGAACCACAGAGAATACTTTTGGCTTGCTTCTCTGAGAACATAATCATAAACACTTTGGATAGAATTTCCGCTTATATAAACAGCTATGGTGATAAAAAAAGAGGTAAAGAAAGAAGTGGAAAACGATATTATCAAAAAACTTATAGAATTCAGTAAAACAAATTTCATGAAAGAAGTCCCATATGCAAGCGCAATGTTTTTCCACAAAATCGGAAGATCTGATTTATACATTCCCGCACATATCTTTATTACGGGAACGGATATAAGGAAGTTTATTCCACTCATTATAAACAGCAGTATAACGCAACCCAGAAATCTTCCAAGCAAATAGTGAGACCTTGAGACAGGGTAGGAAAGAAGTGTGTAAACAGACCTTTTTTCTAAATCCCTCCATACCGTAGATATGCCTGAAAATATACTGAGAAGAAGCAGTATAAAAGAGTTAATGCTGAGACACATACTTATTCCTACTTCCTGACACTGTCTCATGGAAAAGGAACTAAAAACCGGCACGCATAAAAACAAGACCCACAAGGCAATTATGACAAAAAACACTCTATCCTTTACGAGAGACTTTAAAGTGAAATAAGAAAATATAGCTATATTTCTCATCTTTGTCCTTTTATTCTTTTAGCAAGCTTACATGCTGCTTGTTTAAAAAAAGCTTTTTTTCCTGCCAAGTTACAGGCTTTTTTAAAATACACGATTGCTTCTTTTTTGTTTCCCATTGCTAAATAAAGCTGGCCTATCTTATAGTTACAGAAGGCTTTTTCTTGAAACTTAGAAAGCATTTTAAAATATTCTATCTCTTTTTTGTAAAACTT
>CAYMUI010000088.1:0-26607 GCA_964393645.1 uncultured Desulfobacterales bacterium
GTAACGCAAAGGCCTAAGTATATGGAAATAGAGATATTCAGTGATATAGATCCCACTTCTATGAGATGGATACTAAAGAAACAGTTTAAGAAGGCCGGGATTCTATCCCTGCAACCAATAGAAATGAAAGGAAGCAGGATAGTATTTGGAAATATATGAGGTCTACACTCTCTGTTATAATCATCATATTTTTTGCTGTTGGATGTGCAAGCACTCGTATTAGTTCCAAAGGCGCGATCGTTAATGTCTATTATGAAAATTCCAGCTCGAGTAACATAGTGTGTTCTTGTGGAAGCACGAAAGATATCTCTTACATGTATGTTGGTAAGGAGACCATTACAGGAAATATATCAAATCAAGACAAAGCCCTGATTTCCCAATACGCAAAAGCCACGCTTCAGGAAAGCAAATTCATAACCCCTATGGCAGTGCCAGCTATGGAAGGGGAATATCCAGAGCTATCCATTCAGGTAATAGAGTTTTTTATAAAGGACATAAGAGAAAAAAACGGGCTTCAAGTAAAGAGATATGGTAGATTTGTGGCTAATTTTTCCATTAGACAGGCCGGAATTATTGAGTGTTCTACGGGAAAGCCTGTTTTTGTAGAAAAGAGCTTTATTGAACCCACTTACAAAAAAGACAAGCTTCCTTCTATATTACACCTAAAAGAAATTTTGATAAGAAACGCGGTCAGAAGAATAGTGATGCAGATCACTCCGGTTAAAGTGAGCATTCTGAGACCTGTGAAAGGTTTCTGTGGAGAATCAAAACGGGTGGCGAATATGATAGATTCTGGAAATTGTAAAGGAGCGTACCAGATGATTAAAAAGGAAGTGGATTCGCCAGAGTGCAGGAATGTATACCTTCTCTACAATGCTGGAGTTGCCTTGGAATGTATGGCTTGGAGTACAGCTAATAATGACATAAGACAGCAGATAAAATATCTCAGACAGGCTCTTAGATACTACACTAAAGCAGGTGAACTTAATCCCAATGATCCTGACATCCAGAGAGCTATTTCAGAAGTAAGCTATGGAATAAGGGTTATGACATCAGCGATAAAAAGGCAGAAGAAGACAAAGAGAGTTCTACAAGAACTCAGAACCCCTACAGGTTTTTGAGTTATTCTACTGATTTTTGCCTCGGTATGAATGTAAAGTCATGTCTTTTGTCTTTTAACTATCTGATAATACTGACTGTTTTCGTTCTTTTTTTTACCTTGGAAGGATGTTCAACAAGCAGTGGGGTTATGAGCATAGGTAACTTAGTGAATATCATTGGGGGTAAGGATGCTGCAAAGAATAAAAATCCATTTATAGAGGCAGAAATAGACCTCTTATTAATAGATGAAATTTCGTCTATGATAAAATTAAATCAGATAATTCTTGAAAGGATACCTATATCATATGATGATCCGTGGCCAGAACTCCTGAATGATTATTACCTGGAACTAAGTGCAGAAGAAATGTTAGCAAAAGAAAAGTACGATAACTGCCTTAAGAAGCAATTGTATAGAGACTTTTCATTTTACAGGGCATACAATATTGACGCATATCTTGCTGTTATAGCTTTGGGCCCGCTTGATAAGACGGAAGAAAGAAACTATGGAAAACAAAGAAACTCTGTCATTAGAAAGATAATTACACATTTTTTTGGTGCAATGGGATCTGGCCTTTTTATAAAAGGGTGCAAAATCTTGGGGCTTGAATTTGAACATGCCAAAGCGGTCTTATCGCGTGTTCCATTTGGTTGCGATTGTTCGTACTTCAGGAAAAAGTATTTTAAATTCTTTGCTAAAGATAAACTATACTGCAGAAGTGCAAAAGCAGGTTTGATTCGTAGAAGATGCGGTTTTTTTTATCTTCCTACTGAGTTGATGTTAGACAGATATTTATCTCGAGCAAATGGGGTAAGAGGCTGGATTGAGTTGCCTATTGATTCCTCCTGTTTCAGGATTGTTGAAGGAGAGCAGATAGGCACATTTAAAGAGGTATTCTATACCCTCTTTAATCCATTTATAAGGCAAGAAATCCAGAGAATTGACAGCGAACTTGTCACAAACGAGGCAGAGCTTGAAGCGATTAAGGCAGAACTTGAGGATAAAGAATTATCTCCAAGACGAAGACTGGCTTTAGAGAAACGGAAAGAGATTATTAGTATTAGAGTTAAAAGGCAAAAGCAGGCACTAAAAAAACTGTATAAAAAAGCATTGTCTCAAATCAATATCACCCCAGAAAATGTAAAAAAGGCAAAAAAGCTAAAGCAAATTACAGACTATATTGATCGAAGCTTTGCAGAAACTATGGGTGTCATCACAAACCTTACCGTAAAAATAATAAATGATGTGCGATGTATGACAAGGACGAGTATTACCTTAGGTATTGCCACATATCCATACTTGCGAAAAGAGGGGATATTACTGGTTTCCAACAAAAGGTACTATCATAATAGATTCTCCATTGTTATGCGTAAGCTACTTAGATTCCATGTAAATTATTTAGCAGTACTGGGATATGCCATTGCACAAAAAGCACAGGTTTCCCGTTATAAAAAATATCTGGATGCAATTTGTTCTGCAGGCAGCAGGAAAAGTCTTTAAAAGCCCGGCTACCTGAACAAAGTATTTTTCACGCGAGGTCCTGGACATTTTGTTGACACATCTGCCATTTAAGATTTAAATTAAAATATGGTGGATTCCAAAAAAGCAAGGTGTGTTTTTATCTTATTAATACTGTTTTGTCTTTTTGTCTGGGCAAAAAGACGAAATATCTTTTTTTATTTTGTAAGAGGGAGAGCTGATGTTTCGAGGCTTCTGGATTTTAACAAAGAAGATTCTAATGAACTAAGGCCTCTTATCCTTTCTTCAGATGAGGAAATAAATATAAAGGTTTTTGAAAGGGTAAAACCTGCTGTAGTAAATATAGTTACAACTACACTCACACTGAATTTCTGGATGGAAGTAGTTCCCCAAAAAGGACAGGGTTCAGGAGTAATTATAGATCATAATGGATATATTCTAACCAATAATCATGTAGTAGCAAGAGCACAAAAGATTACAGTTACTTTGGCAGATGGCAGAAAGGTGGATGCAAAGTTAGTGGGTAGAGACCCAGATTCTGATATAGCTGTAATAAAGATACCTTCAGAGTATGTAGAGGCAGTAGCTGTTTTAGGAGATTCTGATACCTTAAAATGCGGGCAGAAGGTGATAGCAATAGGTAATCCTTTTGGTCTTTCCCATACTCTTACTACAGGAGTTATAAGTGCACTTGATAGGGACATAGTAACTGCAGACGGTTCAAGATTAGAAGGACTTATTCAGACAGACGCAGCAATAAATCCGGGAAACTCTGGCGGCCCACTTTTAAATTCTGCCGGAGAGGTAATTGGAATAAACACTGCTATATATACCACTTCAGGTGGATATCAGGGAATAGGATTTGCTATTCCAATAAACAGGGCAAAGGAGATAGCTACTCAACTTGTAATGCAAGGTAGAGTAATAAGACCTTGGCTTGGTATATGTGGAATAACGGTGACCAAACGTATTTCGCGAACACTGGGTTTAGGCACAGACAAAGGAGTTCTTGTGGTCAGGGTTATAGACAGCAGTCCAGCGGATCAGGCAGGAATAAGAGGCGGAAATAAAGAAGTGGTTATAGACGGGGTAAGATTCTTGGCAGGAGGAGATGTGATAACGGCTATAGAGGAATACGAAATTTCAAGTGTAAGGCAGTTAAAAAAGGTGCTGGCAAAAATGAAAGTAGGACAAACTGTAAGTGTTAGGATATACAGGGACGGCATGCCCATGGAGATTGATGTTACACTGGCAGAGAGACCTTGTATGGAGGAGTAAAAATGAGAGTAATGGATGACCTCTACGCTTTTTTCTGGACCGATCCATCTGAAAACAATTCAAACACTTATCTTATTACAGGAAGAAGGAACATACTTATAGATCCTGGTCACTATCATCTCTTTGGACATGTAAAAGACGAGCTTAAGAAACTTTCTCTTTCTATTCAAGACATAGACCTTATCATACTTACTCATGGTCATTTGGATCATACAGAGGCAATCAGGCTTTTTGATGAAACACCAGCGATATATACGATCCATAAAGAGGAGTGGGAAGTCATAAAAAAAGGAAGTTCATACCATATGGGTTTATTTGGGCCGTCTGAAATGACCCCTCATATATTGCTTCAGGAAGGAGACTTAATTGTTGGTGATAAAAGATTTTACATAATTCATACTCCGGGTCATTCACCAGGATCCATTTGCATATACTGGCCGGAAAAAAAGGTGTTGTTTACAGGTGATTGTGTCTTTGAGCAGGGTATAGGTAGGACCGATTTGTTGGGAGGAGACGGAGAAAAGTTAAAAGAAAGTATAAAAAGGATTTCCAAGCTTGAAGTATGGTATGTTATGCCGGGTCACGGTGACATGATAATAGGAAGCGATGAGGTAAAACAAAATTTTAGGCAGATAGAAGAATTTTGGTTTTCTCTGATATGAATAATGCTGTTATCTTTATAATAGCTGTCAGATTCTAATGAAAAGAGAATAGGCGAGTCTTTTAAGATGGTAAGCGAAAGGTTAAAAGCTGTGCAACGAGCTCTTCATCCTTACACCTGATCAGTGTGCAAAAAATGTACAGATAGGGGAAGATAAAAGATATGTAGTGGAATATGCGGTAAAGATTCCTGTAGCTGATGGAAGTAATTGCAGGACAGAAGGTGAGACTGTTAATTCGTTTGAAGTTAGAAAAGACTAAGTAAAAAGAGGAGGAAATAATGGGACTAAAAGAAGTATGGGACGATTACAGGATAAACAGGATTATAGCTTTTTCATTGTTTGTGATAATCACCTTTTTTAGTTTATCTCCTAAGGTTCCTGTTCCAAGTGTGGTAAAGTGGCAAGACAAATTGGAGCACATAGTAGCTTTTGGAATACTTGCCATTTTTCTATGCAGGTCTTTTAGCCCTAATACAGAGTTCAGTATGGCTGACAGGATAATACTTTCTACACTAATTTTGGCATCTTATGGGTCCTTAGATGAATTTTTACAGGGTTTTATTCCCACCAGAGATCCCAGTATCTTGGATCTTATGGCAGACATTTTGGGAGCACTTTTGGGAGGCATGATTTTTAGACGTGTCTCCTTTTTAAATAATGTGCGCAAATAAAGTATGGATCTATTCTTTGATGTTCTTAAAAGGCTTACAAAGTTAGAATTAATACTGCGTATTGGCAAAGAAATGAGCAAGATGGACATTAGACCTGTAAGTATTTATGCTGTATTAGCAGATGATAACGAAGTGATTGTTTCTCAAACTAAACCTCCATTGGGTAGAGAAATGATAGGGAAAGAGTTAGAAGCAAGTTTTGTTGCAAGTATAAAAAAGGACAAGATAGAAAGATTTTTTTTTGTGGCAAAAGTAAAGAAGATCGGACTTTTTGGATTAAGTAGAAATAAGCTTGTAGAAGCTATATTTCTCATGCCTGTTAAAAAAGAAATATATAAGAGATCCTTAAGGGTGTATCCTCGTATTAACTGTGAAAAAGACTCTGTTTATGTAAGAGTTCTTCCTGGAGAAGATAAGTTTCAGGTAATAGACATTTCAGAGGGAGGCCTTTGCTTTAAATGTGAAAAGAACATGGTAAACTCTATAAGGTTCATTCCTCACAAGGAATCAAACATAGCGATTGAGTTTTCTGACGATCAGCAAGTAATGGCAAGGGCAGAGATAATGAGAAGATTTGAAGAAGAAAACCATCCAGATACCTTATTTGTGGGTATTAAATTTGTAGAATTTCCAAAAGGAGAAGAAAAGAGATTTGTTAAGATTATCGAAAAACTTAGAGGGAGGAATAAGACATGAAGATAATAGTTTTTTTAACAACATTTTTTTTGATCAGCAGTGTTTGTTTTGCACAGGGTACAAGCAATCCGTACATCCCAAACAAGATAAATATCTGGATAGATAAAGAATTCTTAAAATATTATCAGGACAGCTATACCTCTGACAGATGTAAGACCTATTCCACAGAAACAAAGGAAAAGGAACTTTTAAAACAACTGATAGAGCTTATGAAGTTGCAGCTAAAAACCAATCTTATCCTTATAAAGCAAAACAATAAACTGATAGAGCTGTTAGAACAAAGAGGCGAAAAACAATAGTACAACTTGACCTTTTGTTCGTTAGAATGGTACTTAATAGACCTAACTGTAAATTAAATAGCATAGAGGATGACAAATGAGGATCGTTAAGAAAAAAGAAGATGTACAAGAGATGGTAGAAAGAATAGCCAAAGAGATCTTAAAAAATGGCTTAAATGATACGGTACTGGTTGGAATAAGAACTGGTGGTGCGTTTCTTGCCGGCAGGATAAAAGAAATTATAAAAGATTTAAGCAACACTGATCTTCCTCTTGGAATTCTTGATATAACTTTGTATAGGGATGACTGGACAAGGATAGGCCCTGCTCCCGTTGTAAGGAAAACAGAGATTCCTTTCTCAGTAAATGATAAGATTGTTATTTTAATAGATGATGTATTGTTTACAGGTAGAACTGTCAGAGCGGCCATAGATGCTATTTTAGATTACGGAAGGCCCAAAAAAATAAAACTGGCAGTTCTTATTGATAGAGGTAAAGGAAGTAGAGAGCTACCTATATGTGCTGACTATGTAGGAGCAACTATAGAAACCGATCTACAGGAAACCATAAATGTTTATTTAAAAGAGCAAGGTCACGAAGATATGGTAGCTGTTGAGGAGATAAAAAAGTGAGCAAAAAAAAGGATATCTTAAAAAGACTGAATCCCGAAGAAAAAGAGCTTTTGGAGAGATTGAAAAGACTGACAGTTACACAAGGCTTAAAATCTGAATCTTTGTTCAGTATAGAATCTCCTTTGGTATATGCTGCATTCTTAGAAGAACTTCCATCTCTTAAGCCAGAACTTCTCGATTCTACTGAACTTGAAAACTTTTTAAATTGGGTGAGAGAAAGATTCTTAGATGACAAGCATGTAAAAAAAGCTCTTAAGAGGCTGATTTTTAAACTTAAAAACAAAAAAATAAACATAAACTTAGATATTGAAACAAAGTCGGAGCCAGAACCTATTTTTCATAAAGCAACGCAGGAAGTCGCATATATGATGCTTGTAGTAAGCAAAGAGGAAAGTAAAGTTATTTTACTTGGAGCTCACATCTACACAAACACAGGTCTTGATGCCGGAATTTTTTCTTTTGATAACAAGTTTCAACTGATAACATTCTATGTTGAAGAAAATTATAGCAAAAAACATATCAAAAAAATAAAAGATTTGTTAGGAGATCCCTTCCCTATGGTGGAAGTTCCTCTTTCTTATGTAAGAACTTTATTGGAAGATGTATATTCCAACAAAAAATACGACCTGGAAATAGAGTTTGAAGTTAAGCATCTAAAACAAACTTTAAAAAGATTAGAAAAAGTTGCCCCTTTTTCAGAGAAGCATCCTATATATGAATTAATACCTGATTCTGAAATCTCGGATGAGATCACAAGATCAGAACTTAACACATTGTTTTCTGATGTTTTGGTTGAATGGTGGAGTTTTATGGACAAATTAGATGAAATAAAATCCTTAAAAGAAGAGTTAGAAAATAAAGCAAGCCTTCTTATTCTTCCAGAAACAGAACTTAAAAGGATAGAAACAGAGATCAAAGATAGATACAAAGAAAAAATTATTGATCCAGAAGGACTGGTAAAAAAGTTTGAAGATCTTGGATATTACTTTTACAAAACAGATAAAAAAGAGCTCTTTGAACTCTGTTTAAAAATGTTATCCATCCTTAACAAAAAAGGAAAGGGGTATGAATTAGTCTCTAATTATATGATCGATAAGTCCTTAGTGGTTTTTGAAGAGGCATTATATGAAGATGAAGAAGATGAAGAAGATGAAGAGAAAGAAAGACTTATAATAACTCTTGACGATATAATAGATTTGGACAGGGAGTAAGCCATGCATGTAATTTCCGTTAAAACAAATAAAAGATCAGAAATGGTAGATATTACCGAGATGGTGCAAAAAAAGGTCACGGAAGCGGGTATAAATGACGGAGTTTGCATATGCTATGTTCCACACACAACAGCAGGTATTACCATAAACGAAGGAGCTGATCCTGCTGTATGTGAAGATATCGTTTTAAAACTGGATGAACTTGTTCCCAGATCAGCTCATTACAGACATCTTGAAGGAAACGCAGACAGCCACATTAAAGCATCGCTTATAGGAAGCTCGGTGACCGTTATAGTAGAAAAGGGTCGTGTTGTCTTGGGAACATGGCAGAGGATATTCTTTTGTGAATTTGATGGCCCAAGGACGAGAAAGATATGGGTAAAGTTCCTGAAATAACAGACAGATATTCAGAGGCAGGCGTAAGTATAGATAGGGCAAACAAGCTGATAGACCTTATAAGGCCTTATATAAACAGAACTTTTAAGCCAGGAGTAATTTCAGACATAGGTGGATATTCCGGACTGTTCTCTTTAAGAAACTTAGATGATGTGGAAGAACCTGTTCTTGTCGCTTCTTCAGATGGGGTTGGCACAAAACTTAAAATAGCTTTTATGATGGACAAACACGATACTGTGGGTATCGATCTTGTGGCGATGTGTGTAAACGACATCCTTGTTCAAGGGGCAAGACCTCTTTTTATGTTAGATTACCTTGCTATGGGAAAATTAGACACTGATAAGGCTGCTCAAATAATAAAGGGAATATGTAAGGGATGCGAATTAGCTAATTGTTCCCTTATTGGTGGAGAAACTGCTGAGATGCCTTCTATGTATAAAAATGGAGAATATGATCTGGCAGGCTTTGTGGTTGGAATAGTGGATAACAAAAAGATAATAGATGGTTCTGATATATCTGTAGGTAATCAGTTAATAGGTATTAGATCGAGCGGCTTACATAGTAACGGATATTCACTGGTAAGAAAGATATTCTTTGAAGAGTTAAAAATGGATGTGGAGGACTATGTAGCTGAATTTGGCAGGACATTAGGAGAAGAACTCTTAGAACCTACGAAGATATATGTTAAGGTCATAGAGACTCTTAAGAAAGATTTTCACATACACGGGATTGTTCACATAACAGGAGGAGGATTTTTAGAAAATATACCGCGAATTCTACCAAAAAGGTGTAAAGCAGTAATAAAGAGGGCTGCCTGGGAACCTCATCCTGTATTCAAACTCTTACAGCGGGTGGGAAAGATTTCAGAAACGGAAATGATGAGAGTGTTCAACAATGGCATAGGTATGATTTTGGTAGTTAATAAAGATGAAGTCGAAGAGATAATAGAAAGAATCAAGGCAATGGAAGAGATCGCCTATCATATAGGATGGATAGAAACCAGAGAGGAGGGAGAAAAGCCTGTTCAGTTTATTGAGTAAGCCCAATGTATTGATAAGTGCGTGTTTGCTTGGAAAGAGGTGCAGGTATGATGGGAAAAGCTCTTTTAATAATTCTGTGAGTTATTACAAGGACATGATAAACTTTATCCATTTTTGTCCAGAGCAATTGGGAGGTCTTCCTACGCCCAGACCAGCTTCCAATATATTTGGTGGGGATGGAATGGATGTCCTTTTGGGTAAAGCCAGAGTTATAAATGTGAAAGGAGTGGATGTAACAGAGAATTTTGTAAAAGGTGCGCATATGGCTTTGGACATGGCTCGAGAATTTAACATTTCAGTCGCTATAATGAAAGATAAAAGCCCATCCTGTGGAATAAATACTCCGTATTGTGAAACCGCTTCTGGCTATGGTATAGGGGTTACAGCAGCACTGTTTAGGCTATATGGAATAAAGATCATTGAATTAGGAAAGGATGAAATTTTGTATTTTAAGCACATTTTTTGTGATATAATCGACTAAAAAAAGAGGAGGTAAAGATTATGCTGAAAGTTGATGAGCTAAGTAAGATGGAGCTGTTTAGAGGTCTTCCTAAGGAAAAGATAGAAGAGATATCAAAGATATGCGAGGTATTGGAGTATAAGAAAGGTGATATTATATTTCACGAAGGAGAAGATGCAGAAAGAATATATGCTTTGTTAGACGGAGAAATAGAGCTTTATATTCAACTATCTACCCGGCCTGACAGAGTACCTTTGTCTGTTATAAGGATGCCATACGATACATTTGGATGGACTGCATTGGTTCCTCCTCACTATTACACCACATCTTGTATGTGTAGAGAAGATACAAAGGTAGCAGCTATAAATAGAACAGACTTGATCAATGTGATAGAAAGAGATCCTGCTATAGGAATGAATGTTTACAAAAGGATAGCCACTGTAATAAGTAATAGATTGAGAAACTGCCGTGCTTTGCTGCTTAAAACTATCTACTAAGGAAGGAAATAAAAAAATAGAAAGGGGGCTTAAAATAGCCCCCTTTCTATTTTGTAGCTATGCCACTACTTGCAGGAATGGAGAAAGAACTTTTACCAGTATCAAACTTACAACTCCCACAGTAGCTGCTGCCACAAGTCCTACCAGAAATGGTTTTACTCCGAGTTGCTTGAGCCTTTTTATGTCTGTTCCAAGACCCACGCCCGCCATAGCAAGAGCGAGAAAGTTTCCTGCCCAGTGATTTATGAATTTGCACAAGCTGTGCCAGGAGTCAGGATTGCTGAACAACGCCTTCTTTACTATAAAGAAGTCTCCCAGTGATCTTACCACTGCCATACCCAGGAAACCAAGGATGAACATGGGGAAGAGCTTTACAATGCTGATCTCTTTTTTCTCTGCCATTTGCCTTTTGGTATAAAAGTATGCAGCAGCAGGGATTACAAGTGCCATAAATGTGTTTCTTACAAGTTTCGTTACAATAGCCACATCCATTCCTGTAGGATGCACCCCTTTTGTAACCCAGAGTTGGTCATACATAAGTCCGGCACCAGCCACCTGTGCAGTTTCATGGATAGCTGTTCCCATGAATATACCAGCCTGCACATGAGTCATTCCGAGCACAAGATGGGTAAGATATGGATAAGCAAACATTACTACGAGACCAAAAAGGGTTATAGTACCAACTGCGTAGGCTATTTCCTCTTCCTTCGCGTTTATAGACGGACCCGTTGCCACAATAGCCGTAGCGCCACATATTCCGGTACCAACTGCGATCAAGGTTCCGAGTCTTTCTGGCAGGTTCAGTTTCAGAGCCACAGCAATTGTAAAAAGACATCCAACACAGATACAGATAAAGACTATCCCAACGGCCAGCAGTCCGATCTTAAGTACAGCAAATATGCTCAACCTGATTCCCACAAGTATTATTCCAAGTCTGAGCATCTTTGCGAGGCAAAAGCTGATCCCAGGATACATCATCTCAGGCACTTTGATAGTATTTCTCACCAGAAGTCCGATAATAATGGCTATCATGATACTGCTGACAGGACTTTTTTTAAGGTGCAGTAAAACCCCTATAAGATCGTGAATGTAAACAGCTATTGCTGTAATGACTGCTGCAAGTATAAAACCTGGGATCAGACTTTTTACATCCTGCGTTCCAAACAGAAAGTGTTTTAGTTTGGATTCATTAGGCATGTTCACCTCCTTTTATTTTTTTAATGTTTTACTTGCATTTTTCGCATACTACTGGATTTTCTTTGTAATAGCTCCACTCAATCCATGAGCCATCGAAGTTATGCAATTTGCTTACATCCCATCCAAGCATGTAGAGTACGAAAATGTGTGTAGTAGTTCTCACAGCAGACTGACAGTAAAAGATTTGGTGTTTATTTCTATCTACCCCGTGTTTTTTGAGTATTTTTTCTACTTCACTGGCTGGCTTAAATGCTGTTGGCTTTTCCCCTTTCTTTACGGGCATCTTAAGTTCTTTCCAATTCCAGAACTTTGCCCATGGAATACGACCTTTTCTGAACGCACCTCTCTTTAACTTTTCACCTGTCCATTCGTTTTTCTCTCTTGTATCCCATAGCTGAATCTCTGGATTGGTCTTTGCTCTCCACACATCTTCCATAGAGGCTGTCCATCCGGGAAGTGGATCCTTTGCTACAAAGTTACCCACTTTCTTTGGTTTTCCTTTTTTTAAGTGATCTACAGGATATCCCGCTGCTTTCCATCCTTGAAAACCGCCATCTAACACCTTGCAGTCTCTCTTTCCATACAGGAAGAAGGCCCACCACAGTCTTGTGGCATCATACTTGTGGTCATAAATAACCACGATTGAATCGTTATCAATGCCCAGCCTTCTGGCAAACTTCTGGAAGTCCACTCTGTTGAGAATCATTCCTCCAAATGGGAAAGGTTTATTCTTTGGTGGTTCATAATCGGGTCTCCATACCCTTATAGCTCCCGGAATGTGCCCTTTCAGGTACTGGTCAATCCTTGCTACAGCCAGGATCACCAATTTTGGCTCTTTCTTATCCATAAGTGCCTTTAACTGTTGGGGAGAGATAATCACATTGTCTCTGACATAGCCCTTGTATCCTGCAAGGGCTGTGCCCATGAAAAACACAAAAGCGCAGAAAAGCACCACCAATGACAAAAGCCTCTTACAACTGCTCCTACCCATAACACACCTCCTGTTTTATTTTTTTATTTTTAAAAGTTTTTTCCTCAACTTCCATCTGTTTCCCCACTTTACCAAGGGGTTAGGCGGTGGTTTTAACCTGGCTTCTTGCAGGTTTGGTGCATATATAAGATCCAACAGGTGCAGAACCGGTTTTTTTACAAATGCAAAGGTAAGCTTACAACCAGCACAGTAGGTTATATAGTCATAAGGACTTTCATCAGCCCTTCTTTTCATATTTTCAACAGCAAGGTCTCTGTTTCCATGAAATGCCATACCACCAGCACCACAGCATTTCGTAGTGCTTCTGGAATACTCCAGCTCTTCCACTTTGTAACCAAGTGTTTTCACTATTTCCCTTACACTTTCTTGAAGATCTTCCTCATATCTTGTTACGCAAGAGTCATGAATAGAAAAGACCATGTCCTCTTTTGAGACAGGTTCTGGCACCCCTTTTTCTGCCATTATGTGATAAACTGTAGTTAGTTTTAGCTCCGGAGCAAAATCTTTAAATGTGTGATAACAATCAGGACATGCAAGTATCACTTCGTCTGTTCCCAGTTCAGAGAACATCCTTTTGGTTTGTTCCTGGATGTTTTTAAAACCTTCCATATCACCTAATAGGTGGGTAGGAGCGCCACAGCAATTCAAAACAATTCCAGTATCAGGTAAAACCTTTCTCAAATATTCATATACTTTTAGCACTATCTCTGGAGAATATCCGGGAAGAGCACAGCCAGGGAAAAAGACTCTTTTACACTTGCCTGTTTCTATATCTGGAATAGCCAAAGTAAAGTGTTTGGATGTACCCCATTTTTGATTTGACAGCACTGCCTTATGTTCTGGCAAGGGTGCAAGCCCAAGAGAAACGAGTTTTTCTCTGTATTCCATACAGAGTTTTCCAATGTTTAGATCCTGGGGGCACACTGTTTCACACAAGCTACATATATGACATGAGTAAGGGATGTTGAGATCTTCTTTTTTTAGATGTTGAAATCTCAAGACCAGCTCTTTTGGAGTAAAACAGTAATTTTCCAAGAAAGGACAAGTTTTTACACACCTGCGGCATTCACACTGAAGACATCTTTCTGCCTCTTCTAATGCTTCATCTTCATCAAAATTATATTGAACTTCACGAAAGTCCTGAACTCTTATCTCTGGGGCTATTCCGGAGATCTTGTGTCTTTCAATGCGTCTCACATTAGATACATCTACTATAAGATTTGTTTTCCAGGGGCGTAATTCATATGGTATAGGCCGTGCTTCTCCATACTGAAGATATGTATCTATCGCATATGCTACCTGTCTGCCATGAGCAAGAGCCCCTACCACTGTATCGGGCCCATTTACCACATCCCCACCTGCAAAAACACCGGGAATGCTGGTCTCTAAGGTATCGGGATTTACTTCTATGGTATTCCATTTGGTAGTTTTGATTCCTTCTTCTACGAGACCATTCAGATCCGTGGTCAAACCAATAGCTACGATCACCTGATCTACAGGGAGATCAAACTCAGAACCATCTACCGGAATAGGCCGTCTTCTGCCTGTTTTGTCAGGTGGCCCGAGTTCTGTTTTTATACATCTTATTGCTTCTACTTTTTCTTTTCCTATTATTTCCACTGGTGCGGTTAGAACCTCAAGTTTTACTCCCTCTTCTTCCGCTTCTCTTACTTCTATTTCATGGGCTGGCATCTCTAATTTTGTTCTTCTATACAGAATCTTTACATCTTTTGCTCCCAAGCGAATCGCTGTTCTCGCAGCATCTATTGCTACATTTCCTCCTCCAATCACTGCTACTTTCTCGGCAATCTTTACTTGTTGCCCTGTATTGACTTTTCTCAAAAGGTCAACCGAATAAAGAACTCCATCTAAGTTTTCTCCTCTTATTCCCAACTTAAGGCTTTTTTGGGTGCCAAGCGCAAGAAACACAGCATCATAGTTTTCTCGCAACTCTTTCAAAGATACATCTTTACCTAATGCTGTGTTTAATTTTATTTCTATTCCCATATCTGGTATAAAAGCCAATTCTTCATCTACCACACTGCGAGGCAGTCTATATGCAGGAATAAAAAGTCTTAAAGCCCCTCCGATGAATGATTCTGCCTCAAATATAGTTACTTTATAGCCTTTTTTTCGCAGACAATATGCAGCCATCAGTCCTGCTGGGCCAGATCCTACAATGGCTACCTTTTTATCCTTTTCAGCTTCAATGCTCGTATCAACTGGGGTGGGGCTTACTTTGTCAGCTATAAATCTCTTTAAATGACAAATACTTACTGCACTGTCCAATTCTCTTCTCTTACATGCCTTTTCACATGGCCTTACGCATACTCTTCCGAGTATCTTGGGAAACGGAAGTTTTTCTAATACTACATCTAAGGCTTCACGATATTTTTTTTCTCTTATAAGGGCGATCATTTTGCGGTTATCTATGTGGAGAGGACAGGCTGCTTGGCAAAATGGAGGCTCTTCACCTATACATTTTTCTACTATGTCAACAGAGTATCCCAAATACTTTGTAAGGGCTTCTTTTTCCATTTCTACTGCTCCTCTACTACATCTTTGTAACGCTTTTTAATCATACCAGGAATAAGGGAAACGAGCACAAAGAATACACCTGCAATAGCAAGATACATGATAGTTTTTCTAATGTCACCTTTTCCGCTTACCAGAGCACCACCTGCAAACACATATGCGATAGTTCCCGGAAGCATGCATATCCATGAAACAAACACATAGGTCCACAGACTTATGTTTGTTATTCCGTACACGTAGTTTTGTACATTAAAAGGGAATATAGGAACAAGTCGAGTAATCATAAGCATTCGCCAGCCGTGTTTTCTTACTCCTTCGTCGATTTTTTTAAGTCTCTCGTTTTTTTGGATCCATCCTTCTACCATAGAACGAGCAGCATATCTGGCAATGAGAAAAGATGCGGTAGCACCTAAGGTAGAACCAATAGATACCAATATTGTCCCTTTAATAGCCCCAAATGCAACTGCACCCAGAATAGTTATAGGGATACCGGGTAAAAAAAGAACACATGAGAATATGTACATAATGACGTAAATCACAGGGCCTAAGGCACCGAAGCTGTTAATCCATTCATTTAGTTTTTGTATGTTTTTGATACTGATATATTTGGTGATTCCTAACACTCGCATCAAAACAATAACACCTATTAGAAGGGCTAAAATCACACACAACTTTACCCAATTCTTTTTTTCTTCAGCCATACTATTCCCCTCTTTTAAGTTTTGGCATATATAACACATATAATCGGTGTTATGTCAACAAAAAAAATATTCGTTGACATAAACTGCTTTTTTTGCCATATATCCTGCCCGACATTTTTTAATAAAGGGAGGTGATACCCATGATTTGTGAAACAGTAAGAAAGGGGATGGAATGTTTTTTTATGACAAAAAAAGGATGTAAATTTAATGGTGGTTCATGTCATCCTGTAGTAGAGCAATGCAATGGATGTGAAAGGATAATAGAACTCCCATCTGGTAGGTATTGTTCTGTTTTCCCCGATCCTTCCTCAAAATGGAGATTAGGGTCATGCAATATGGCCACCCATCTTAAAGAAGATAGCAAAAGCAGTGGAAACGGCAAAAAAATTAACCCACTGAAAGCATCAAAAAGAAGACTGCGTTAACGAACAAGATAAATAAAGAATTCTTTGTTGCCTTTAGGTCCAAGGATAGGGGAGGGGATACAGCCTTTTACTTCCCATTTTATATCTCTGCAGAAGCTTGCTATTTCTTCTATTACTTTTTTATGCACTTGTGGGTCTCTTACAACCCCTCCCTTTCCCACTTGTTTTTTGCCTGCTTCAAATTGAGGTTTTATAAGAGCAATTATCACTGCGCGTTCTTTTAAAAGTCGAGATACAGGAGGAATTACCAGTTTAAGTGAAATAAAAGATACATCTATTACTGCTCCATCTATTTCTTCTTCATCCAACATGTCTGGTGTTAGATATCGAATATTTGTTTTTTCGAGAAGTCTTACCCTCGGGTCATTTCTCAATCTAAAGTGCATTTGTCCATAACCTACATCTACTGCGATCACTTTTTTTGCACCGTGTTGTAAGAGACAGTCTGTAAATCCTCCTGTAGAAGCGCCCACATCCAAAAACACCTTTTCAGTCACATCAACTTTAAATTCTCTTAATGCTGCTTCTAACTTAAGCCCGCCTCTGCTTACATATTTTGGAAATATTTCTTTCAGATATATCTCTGAAGATTCTGAAACCTTAACACCTGGTTTATCTACGCGTTTTCCATTTACAAATACGGCCCCGGCCATTATCATAGATTTGGCTTTTTGTCTGCTTTCAACAAGCCCTTTTTTTACTAAGAGCTGGTCAATTCTAATCTTTTGAGCTGACATTAAGGAGGGAAAGAATCTCTTTTTTTATGTTCTCTTTACTAAGACCGTACTTTTCTCTAAGCAAGTTAGCAGCTCCGTGTTCTATGAACTTATCTGGCAAGGCGATTCTTTTTACTTTTACATTATGGACTCCCGCATCGTTTAATAATTCGAGAACAGCGCTTCCAAACCCACCATAGGATACATTTTCCTCAACCGTTATTACTGTGCCTATGGAGTCAGCAATTTCTGCAATCTTTTTATCCATAGGCTTTACAAAGCGACAGTTTACCGTACACGCAGAAATTCCATACTTTTTTAACTCCTTTGCAGCTTCTAAGGCAGGATATACCATACTTCCTATTGCTAGGATTAACACATCTTTTCCTTCCGTAAGGACTTCCGCCTTTCCAATGGGAATTTCTTTAAACTCTGAATCCAGATCAACACCAACCGCCTTCCCTCTGGGATATCTTATTGCCATAGGATACTGGTCTTGCTGTAAAGCAGTATAAAGTAAGTGCCTCAATTCATTTTCATCCTTAGGAGCAGACACTATCATATTGGGAATAAGTCTCAAATAAGACAGATCAAATGTTCCGTGATGTGTTGGACCGTCTTCCCCTACAATGCCACCTCTGTCAATTGCAAAAACTACGGGAAGCTTTTGAAGACATACATCATGAATGATTTGATCAAATGCCCTTTGCAGAAAGGTGGAATATATGGCTACGACCGGTCTGTACCCTTCTACAGCAAGACCTGCTGCAAATGTTACGGCATGCTGTTCCGCAATCCCAACATCCGAGAACCTGTCTGGAAACTCCTTTGAAAACTTTACAAGACCGGTTCCATCTGGCATAGCAGCAGTAATAGCATATATCTTGTCATTTTTTTTTGCTAATTCTACAAGGGTTTCACCAAATACCTTAGTGTATGATGGTCTGTTGTCAGTGTCTTCTTTGGGTTTTCCCGTTTTTATATCAAAAGGCCCTATTCCATGATACATGGAAGGGTTCTTTTCTGCTGGTTCATAGCCTTTTCCCTTGACTGTAGAAACATGAATAAGCACAGGACCTTCCAAGTATTTTGCATTATTAAATGTCTCAATAAGTCTGTCTAATCTGTGCCCATTTATAGGGCCTATATATGTAAATTTAAATGCCTCAAAAAGCATTCCTGGAGTAAGAAATGTGATTAAAGAGTCTTCTCCTTTTTTCAGGATCTTCCATATATCTTCTCCAACACCTGGAATTGCTTTGATAAAATTCTCCATTCCTTTTCTTAGACTTACAAATGTCCTGCCCGTAAGTTTTCTGCTCAAAAACGAAGATAAAGCGCCTACATTAGGGGAGATGGACATCTCGTTATCATTTAGGACTACTATAAGATCTTTTTCTGTGTGTCCTGCTTGATTAAGACCTTCAAAGGCCATCCCTGCTGTCATCGCACCATCACCTATGACAGCTATCACTTTATCTTTTTCTTTTTTTAGAGACTTTGCGGTACTTATTCCAAGTCCTGCCGAGATAGAGGTACTGCTGTGACCTGTGCCAAATGTATCATAAGGACTTTCTTCTCTTTTTGGAAAACCGCTTATCCCTCCGTATGTTCTAAGGGAATGAAATCTGTTCTTTCTGCCTGTTATAATCTTGTGGGCATATGCCTGATGCCCTACATCCCATATGATCTTGTCCTTGGGCGTGTTAAACACATAGTGTAGAGCAATGGCAAGCTCTACTGCACCCAAGCTGGAGGCAAGATGACCGCCTGTCTTTGAAACCGTTTTGATTATTTCTTCTCTTATTTCTTGAGCAAGGAGCTGTAATTCTTCTAAGGAAAGAGGCTTAAGATCATCTGGCAGGTTTATCCTATCTAATATCTTTGGCTTGTTCATTTTTTCCTCTCAATTATATATTTTGCTATTTCCCTTAAAGGATCGGCTTTTGAATCAAATATATCAAGAGAAGAGATCGCTTTTTGAACGAGTTCTTTTTGAATCTGTTTTGATTTTTCCAAGCCTAAGATACCCGGATAGGTGATTTTTTGTTTCTCTTTGTCACTTCCTACTCTTTTTCCTAACAGTTTTGGGTCTCCTATTACATTTAGTATGTCATCTGCGATTTGAAATGCTATTCCTATATTAATTCCATAGTTTGAAATAGCGTTAATTTCGTGTTCTTCTGCCCCTGCAAGTATTGCTCCACTTGTTACTGAAGCTTTTATTAACGCACCTGTTTTATGAGAATGAATGAACTCCAAGGTGGAGATATCTGCATCTATTCCTTCGGATTCTATATCAACTGCCTGCCCGCCCACCATACCATTGCTACCCGCTGCTTCTGCAATAAGATTAATCACTCTAATAAGTCTCTTTGGATTTTTACATTCCTGTTTTGTCATGATGTAAAAGGCATCTGTAAGGAGTCCATCTCCTGCGAGAATGGCAATCGCTTCACCAAATACTTTATGATTCGTGGGCAATCCTCTTCTCATGTCATCGTCGTCCATAGCAGGTAGATCATCATGGATGAGAGAATAGGTATGGATAAATTCTAAAGCGCACGCCACAGAAAGTACCTCTTCTCCGTTTCCGCCAACCGCTTCTGCTCCAGCAATACATAATATAGGTCTTAGTCTTTTACCTCCTGCAAAAAGGCTGTATTTCATGGATTCTTTCAATTTTTTTAAAAGTTTCTTATCAGACTCTAAAAAGTATTTTTTTAACGCCTTATCTACAAGCTCTCTTTTCTCTTCTAAATAGGCTTTTATATCCATACCTATTATTCAAACTCCTCTTCCTTTTCAGAGAAAGGCATCTGCACATATTCTCCATTGCTTTCTCGCACAAGAATACTTACTTTTCTTTCTGCTTCTTCTAATTTAGATGAACAAAATTTTACAAGCTTCATACCCTCTTCAAATATCTTTAAAGACTCTTCCAATGGAAGGTTTCCATTTTCAAGCATTTGAACTATTTCTTCAAGTCTTTTCATAGCTGATTCAAAATTTCTTTCTTCATTCATCCCTTTTCTCCATTTCTAAAACTTCTCCGATCAGATTTCCTTTAGCAAGTAGTATCTTGACTTTTTCTCCTTTTTCTACTTCATACGGATCAGTAATAACCTTTCCATCACAAAAGCGCAAAGTAATACTGTATCCTCTTTTTAGTACTGAAAGAGGGCTCAAGTCTTCAAGTCTGTTTCTTAAGCGTTTTACATAAAGGATATTTTCACGAAGTTTCTGAGATACCGTAGATATGAGCCTTTTTTCATAAAAGTTCAGATCTTTTCTTGCTGTTTCTATTGTATTCTTAGGTGAACATATATACAGGGACCTCTTTAAGGAAAGTAGCTTGTCTTTTTTCTTTTCTATTTGTGTGTTAATTGCTCTTTCACATCTTAAAGCCAATTCATCCACTCTGAAAAGCTTTTCCTGAAGCATTTTAACAGGATCTTTTAAGGATCCTTTAAGTCTGTTTAATTCTAAAAGGTTCTGGGCAATCCTGTTTTTAATTGCTGATTCAAGTCTTTCTTTTATTTCAGAAATTCGTTTTAGCAAAAGCTCTTTTTCTTTCACCAATATTTCTGCTGCTGCTGACGGGGTTGGAGCTCTTAAGTCTGCAGCAAAATCAGAAATAGTCCAATCTATTTCGTGTCCCACAGCGGATACTATGGGGATCTTGGACTTTCTTATGGCAAAAGCAAGCTCTTCTTTATTAAAAGCCCACAGGTCTTCTATAGAACCACCCCCTCTGGTTAATACTATTATATCTACATCCAATCTGTCGTTTACAAGGTTTATAGCATTTATTATCTCCTCTGTCGCACCTTCCCCTTGTACTCTGACAGGAACAATTATAATTTCCAGATTGGCAAATCTTCTTCTTATTACTTTAAGAAAGTCTCTTATAGCAGCACCGGTGGGAGAAGTAATAACTGCTACTTTCTGGGGAAGAAATGGGATAGGTTTTTTTATGGACTGATCAAAAAGGCCTTGAGCTGCTAACTTTCTTTTGAGTTGTTCAAATGCTAAGGCAAGTGCTCCGACACCAAGAGGTTCTATGTATTCTATTATTAGCTGATATTCTCCTCTTGGTGCATATACCCCGATTCTACCTTTTGCTATCACCTTGAGCCCATCTTTCGGGATAAAAGTTAAATTTCTATTTTGCCCTCTGAACATAACAGCTTTGATTTGGGCATGTTCATCTTTAAGACTCATATAATAATGCCCAGATATAGGACATCTAAAGTTGGAAATTTCCCCTTCTATCCATACACTACTAAATCTGCCTTCTATAAGTTGTTGTATATGTTGGGTCAATTCACTGACCGAATATATCTTTACTGCTTTCTGTGTATCTGCAGCAGCGATATTCATCCTTTAATCCTTCTCTGCAGAAGGACACAAACTTGAAATAGGACACTTATCATGCAAAGGCTTTCTTGCTTTACATATCTGTCTTCCGTGATAAATCAATACATCAGAGAATCTCCTCCATTTCTCCTTTGGCACAAGCTGTTCGAGTTCTTTTTCTATTTTTTCTGCGTCATTACTATCACTGAATCCGAGTCTTTTTGCAAGTCTTTTTACATGGGTATCCACAACTATTCCGGGCACATCAAATACTGCTCCCAATACCACATTTGCTGTTTTTCTACCTACTCCTGGCAACTTTAACAGTTCATCCATCTCAGAAGGAACTTTTCCATCGTAATCTTTTACCAATATCTTACAGCATTCTTTTATCTTTTTTGCCTTATTTTTATAAAATCCCGTAGGTCTTATATCCTGTTCCAACTCCTCTAATGGTACGGAAAGATAATCTTCTGGCTTTTTATATTTTTTAAACAAATGTTTTGTTACCTCATTTACTCTTTTATCAGTGCACTGAGCAGAAAGTATGGTGGCTATTAAAAGTTCAAAAGGATTTGTGTAGTTAAGAGCTGTTTTTTCTTTTGGATAGATGGGATCCAAGATGTTCAGTATTTTTTGAGCCCTTTCCCTTTTTTCTTCTAAGGATTCTGGCATACTTATATACCTCTGGAGAAAATTTTTCCGGGATTTAAGATGTTATTTGGATCAAAGGCCTTTTTTATCCTTTTCATAAGCTGTATCCCATGAACAGGGATTTCCAGCCTTAAGTAAGGAGCTTTAGTAATTCCTATTCCGTGTTCTCCTGATATAGTACCTTCTAATTCCACTGTTTTTTTTAATATCTTAGAAACAAGCTCTTCCACTTTCTCTGATTCTTCTCTTTTTGTTTTATCGAACATTATATTTACATGAAGATTTCCGTCACCCGCATGACCAAAGACAGGGATGGGAAGTTTGTAATGTTTCTGGAGTTTCTTCAGGTAAGATACCATCTTTGGAATATTACTTATCGGCACTGCTATGTCTTCACTCACCTTGTTTGGCTTGAGTTTGTACATAGATGGAGAAAGGTTGTTTCTTATGTTCCAAATCTTCTGCTCTTCTTTACCTTCTGGAATAAATACTTCGATCACATTTTCTAACTTACATATCTTTTTTATGCTTTCTGTGTCCTCTATCACAGAGCTTTTTTTTCCATCTAATTCGATAATAAGCATAGATTTGGCAGATGCTGGTATATACAAATCTTCTTTTATACAGTCAAGACAAAGCTCGTCCATAAATTCCAATATACTCGGTATGATCTTAGAGTGAAGGATTTTTATTACTGTCTTGATAGAAGAGTTTACATCCTTAAAAAACAGGATCATTGTTTTTCTAAACTCAGGAGCGGGAACAAGTCTGAGCAGTATTTCCGTAATCACTGCTAAGGTGCCTTCAGAACCAACAATAAGCCGGGTTAAATCGTATCCTACCACACTTTTTA
This sequence comes from uncultured Desulfobacterales bacterium, assembly GCA_964393645.1. Lineage (GTDB taxonomy): Bacteria > Desulfobacterota > DSM-4660 > Desulfatiglandales > JALVZP01 > JALVZP01. The sequence goes on from CAYMUI010000088.1 coordinate 22,830, forward strand.
CTGCCTTTGTTCCTGTATTGAGTATTTCGCCTGTAGGAAGCACAATCTTAAGCCCCATTACATAGTCCCTTGTTACACCGTATTTTACTGCTCTTAGCCCACCCGCACATTCAGCCACATTTCCTCCTATAGTAGAAAGGTGAGCACTTGCCGGGTACGGAGGATAAAAAAGACCCTGTTTTTTTGCCTCTTTCTGTAGCTCTTCTGTAATGACACCAGGTTGTACTTTGCAAACCATATTTTCTTTATCAATGTAAAGAATTTTGTTCATTCTGTTCATTGCCAGCAGTATACCCCCTTTTACTGCCAATGCGCCTCCACTCATTCCTGTTCCTGCTCCTCGAGGAATAACCGGGATTTTTTCTTTATTAGCAAGTGTTAAGATCTTAGATACTTCTTCTGTGCTTCCCGGAAATACCACCACATCTGGATAAAACAGAAGTTTTGTTCCATCTGTTGAAAAATCTTTTATTTGCTCAGGAGAAGTCAATAGGTTAGTTCTTCCCACGATCTTACTGAGCTCGTCTATTATATGCTCGGATATCATACGCTTATTGGAGAACGGTTTTGTAGTGCCCTTTCTAATGTCATTCGATCTGCATATTTTAGATCCCCACCAAAAGGGATCCCAGAGGCTATTCTTGTGATGTTTAACTTAGGGTCTTTCTTTTTTAAGAGTTTTGCTATGTAAATAGCTGTTGCTTCACCCTGGGTGGTAGGGTTTGTGGCAATAAGGACCTCTTTTATATCCTCATTTTCTATTCTTTCTAAGAGTTCGCTTATTTTTATGTCTTCAGGTCCTATTCCGTTTAAGGGAGAAATAACCCCGTGTAATACATGATACCTGCCTTTAAATGCTCCAGATTCTTCTATTGCTGCTTGGTCTGCGGGCCCTTCTACGACACATATCACATGTTTATCCCTGTATTGATCTGAGCAGATGTCACATATCTCATTCTCAGAGATGTTAAAACATATTTTACATAGTCTCACCTTTTCTTTTACTTCTAAAAGGGTTAGAGCCAGAGCTTCTGCCAGTTCTCTGTTGTCCTTTATAAGATACATGGCCAGTCTGGTGGCAGACTTTTGTCCTATACCTGGAAGCATAGACAGGTGTTTTATTAATCTGTTTAAAGATTCAGGATACATTAAAAAAGCCCGTTTAACTTTGGAAGTCCGGGAATATTTAGGTTTTTCGTAAGCTTTTGCATCTCTTCGCTTATCATTTCTCTTGCCTTTGCCAGTGCCTCGTTTACAGCAGCGACGATGAGGTCTTGTAACATTTCTTTATCTTCAGGATCAATCACTTCTGGTTCAATATGGATAGACACAAGTTCTTGTTTCCCATTCACCACCACTTTTACCATGCCTCCTCCTGCTGAGGCTTCAACCGTCTTTTCTTCAAGTTCTGCCTGCATCTTTTCCATTTGAGATTGTAATTTCTGGGCTTGTTTCAATAAGTTGCCCATGTTAGGAAATCCTTTCATGATCTTCCTCCTTTTTATATTCTTCTACTATTCTACCTTGAAATATGCTTAACAGTTCTTGCACTGGTGCTGAAACGGTTTTCCCTTTTTTCTGCTTTTGCTTGGACATAACAAGCTTAGGCTCAAAATTCATTCCAAAGTACTCTTTTATGTAATTTCTAAGAGCTTCGTAACTTTCCTTTTCCTTGAAATAGGAAGATGAAAATCCCTCGTTATCTGGCTTAATTTTTATTACGTTGCCGGATACCTCTTCTAATAACCAACCCTTCATTACATTATACATGGGCTTGTTTTTCTTAGATACAAATTCTAAAAATCCACCCCAGCTCTTTTTCGACTCTCTCTTTTCTTGTTCCTCTAACTTTATCGAATCTTCTGTTTCCACGAGATTCTGTTTTTCAAGTGAGCGAGTCAATCTTTTTTCGATTTTCTCCAATCTTTTTATTAGTTCGTTGAAACCAAATAATTCTTTTGTGTTACACAATCTTATAACAATTGCTTCTACAAAAAGCCTTGGATTATAAGTGAACATAAGTTCTTGTTCTTTGTTTAATAAAAAGTCCAAGATAAATTGTATCTGCTCTGCTCCTAAAAGGGCAGCCTGATTGCAGAGCTCGTCCATTTCTTCTTTTACTACATCCAGAAGAGCAGGATCTATAGTACACACCATGAGATTTCTAAAGTGTTGTATAAGCATTCTGTAGAATACCTTTATATCATACCCGTGATTGTATACCCTATCTATTATCCTGAGAGCTTCTTTGGAAGAGCCTTGAATTATTGCTTGGGCAATGTCAAAGATGATAGAAGTGTCTAATATGCCGAGTGCATTTATTACATCTTTTTCCTTTATATCCTTGCCTGCAAAAGAGATTACTTGGTCTAAAAGACTTTCCGCATCTCTCATGCTTCCTTCAGCTTGCTTTGCAATTAAGGTCAAAGCAGATTCAGTAATTTTTATCTTTTCTGCATCAGTTATCTTCCTTAGGTGTTTTACCATAAGGGAGATCGGAATCCTTTTGAAGTCAAATCTCTGACATCTTGATAGAATGGTGAGCGGGACTTTGTGAGGCTCTGTGGTAGCAAAAATAAATTTTACATGTTCTGGTGGCTCTTCCAGTGTTTTTAAAAGAGCGTTGAATGCCTCTTTTGTGAGCATATGCACTTCGTCTATTATGTAGATCCTATACTTGCTGGAGGAGGGCAAATATTTTATATTCTCTCGCAGTTCTCTTATTTCTTCTATTCTTCTATTAGATGCACCGTCTATTTCCTGTACATCTACAGATGTGCCTTCTGTGATTTGAATACAAGAGGTGCATTTATTACAAGGGGTGCCCGGTGGACCGTACTCACAGTTTATTGCTTTAGCAAATATACGGGCAACGCTTGTTTTTCCTACTCCTCTTGGTCCACAGAACAAATACGCCTGTGCGATCCTATTTTCCCTTATGGCATTAATAAGGGTTCGCGTTATATGATCCTGACCCACTACATCCTGGAATATCTGAGGTCTCCATCTTCTTGCTAATACTTGATAAGACATGCTTAGCCTTTTTCAAAGATATATTACAAGGAAGGCGCAAAAAAAGGAAGGAAAAATATAAAAATGGCGGAGAGAGAGGGATTCGAACCCTCGGTGCCGCTTTTGGCGGCACGCGCGATTTCCAGTCGCGCTCCTTCGGCCAGCTCGGACATCTCTCCGCTCTTTTTAGCAACCCAACGGAGAGGGTGGGATTCGAACCCACGTGCCCTGCTCATCACAGGGCAAGTCGATTTCGAGTCGACCCCGTTACGACCACTTCGGTACCTCTCCTTTTCTCTTCATTTCAAAGAACTTTTTTATTAAAGATGCACATTTTTCACTCAATATTCCAGATACTACTTCTATATTATGATTTAATTTTTTGCCAAAGGCAATATCGTAAACAGACCCCGCAGCCCCTGCTTTTGGATCAAAAGCACCAAATACCAGCTTTTTTATTCTTGCATTTACCGCTGCCCCTGCACACATAGGGCAGGGCTCGATCGTAACCACCAGTGTAGTGTTGTTAAGTCTGTAATTCTTTTTTATCTTAGCAGCTTCTCTTATCGCTAATATCTCTGCATGTGCAGTAGGATCGTTTAAGCCGATACACCTGTTGTGATCTCTTGCTAAGATCTCTCCTCTTTGGTCAACCAGCACTGCACCTACTGGTACTTCTCCTTCTGTCCACGCCTTTTTTGCCTCTTCTAACGCGATTTCCATTAAAAATATATAATCAATTTCCATTTTTGAGTCAATCCTATTA
>CAYMUI010000089.1:0-7287 GCA_964393645.1 uncultured Desulfobacterales bacterium
TTTAAAAGGCTGAGAAAACAGATACTACAGGTGCAGTGCAATAGCAATAGAGAGATTGGGTCTGCCTCCTGCATGGAGGCACATATGCGGCAGAAAAGGAAAGATCTACAATTTGCCGGCCTGCGCCGGAATGTTGCCGAAAGTGCTCTCGAGTATCTGTGCGATGGTCAGCTCTGGATTTAATGCCTTTAAAAAAGTTTCGCACGGAACACACGGAATGCCTTTTATCTTGAGCTTTTCTTTTCCCCTGTAGAGCAGAATGCTCAGTGCCTCAGGATAGTCCTTCTGAAATTCCACAAGACCTGAAAGATCCTTAGCTCTCAGTTCACGCGTATTTTTTACCTCAATGGCAACAAAGGTATCTGGACCATATACCACAAAATCCACTTCGTTTCCTGCTCTTGTTCGCCAGAAGTAGAGTTCAGACTGCCTGTGACCATAGTCAATCCATGCCCTCAGATGCTGAGCCACCATTCCCTCGAGAGCTGCCCCTTCTGCCTCTCTGGAAGTATCAAGTGGTCCTGTTCTCCTTAAGGCTCTGAATACACCCGAATCAAAAAGGTAAAACTTGGGATGACTGGACATAAGCCTCTTTGCCCGCCTGGTAAAAACGGGAACTCTGAATGCCATAAGCAGATCCTGAAGAATGGATACATACCCCTCAACAGTTTTTCTTTTCACCTGGCACTCTCTGGCAACATCAGTAATGTTCAGCACTGATGCATGAGAGAAGGCGATTGATTCAAGGAAACGGGAAAATCCCCCGATGTTTCTTACAAGACCTTCGGCCTTTACTTCTTCATGTATGTAGAGAGAAACATACGCTTTTAGAGCCTCATAAGGATCAGGAGAGAAGAAAACAAGAGGAATCAGCCCTGTATTTAGTACCACATCTAAAGAAAATTTTTCTCCCAGCTCTCCTGCCATAAAAGGATGCATGTATCTTACCACAGCCCGGCCCGCTAACAGATCTACTCCAGCCCTCTTCAGTTTCCTTGCACTTGATCTTGTAAGCACAAATCTTATGTCTTTTCTTCTTTCCATAAGAAGATGTACTACATCAAGAAGCTCGGGTAGCTTCTGAATCTCATCCACAACCACAACCGAGCCTTCAGGCAACGCTTCCACTGCATTTATAAGCGTTTCAGGATAAGATGCATAGCTCCTTGCGGTTTCAGGATCCAGCAGATCCACAAAGAATGCATCCCTGAAATTCTCCTTGAGCCAGGTAGACTTTCCCGTTCCCCGGGGACCAAAAAGAAAAAAACTGCCAACAGGTGCCTTGAAAAATCTTTTTACCAATTCCATTTTTAAATCCTTTTTGGCATCAGTTATGCCATTTTGAAAAATATGCTCTTATCGTGTCAAGTGTTAATCAGCACATTCCTGTAAGATGTCCTTGCATGGTGCCGGTTTGTACACTCAAGGAAATGCCTAAGCTTGCTGTCTGTGCAGGTCTGCTTTTCGCCTGAAGCACATGGTGTCCGTTAAAGGAGATTCAAGCACAAACGGAGAGGCACATTTCGGTTTCAAATGCGAGCGCGTAGAGTTAAGAAATCTACCAAGCACACCTCTTAATGTGAATCCTTTGTAAGGCAGAAGTCTCAAAGAAACAGTGAAGCTCAAAATCAATTAACTCCGCTCATCTTAGAATTTCAGCAGAAGGTCTGCGCACTCTGCAGGAGCAGTTTACCTTTTGTGTCTTGATTTTTGATCTTCAGTAAAATATGCTCTTTTTTTATGAGCAGTGTTTTTCTTAAATTAACACTTTTTCTTTTAACTATCTTTTCTTCACATCTGCTTTACGCAGCCCCGCTTGTAAAAGTTATCACGGTAAAAAAGAAAAAGCTGGTCTATCTTAAAGAATACATAGGTCATGTAGAGTCTATAAGGAGCGTGGATATAAAACCCAGAGTTGAAGGGTATCTGGAAGAAGTAAGATTTAAAGAAGGAAGCTATGTGGAAAAAGGGCAGATCTTATATGTAATTGAGCAAGCCCCTTACATTGCAGAGTTAAATCTGGCAAAAGCAAAGCTAAAAGAAGCAGAGGCTCATCTTTTTAAGGCAAAACAGAGGGTAAAGAGACTTCGTTCAGCAATGCCAGAGAGTATTTCCAAGACAGATATGGACGATGCATTGGCTCAGCTTATGCTTGCCAAGGCAGAGGTCTTAGAAGCAAAAGCAAGGCTGAAAAAGGCACAGATATACTTGGGATATACCGTTATAAAGGCTCCTATAAGCGGTCTTGTAGGAAAGTCGTTTGTAAAAGAAGGAAACCTTGTAAGTCCTCATGCAGGACCACTTTGCAGGCTTTTCCAGATAGATCCGATCAGAGTAGTGTATTCCGTAAGTGAAACAGAGCTGGATCAGTTAAAGCTATCCTTAAGACATCAGGTTAAGGTAAGAATAAGACTTCCTGATAAGAGTATTTACCCGATCGAAGGAGAGATTGACTTTGTAGATAATCATGTAGACATAAAAACTGGAACTTTTTCTGTGTGGGCAATCTTTTCAAATCCTGATCACATATTGTTCCCTGGCATGTATGTAAACGCTATCCCTGTACCAAAACATGCAAAAAGGGCGATTCTTATTCCTCAAAAGTCCGTATTAGAAGACAAAAATGGTCACTATGTACTCTTAGTAGATGAAGAGCACAGGGTTCAGGTGAGAAGAATAACCATAGGGAGAATGGTGAAAAATGACTGGGAAGTTATTTCTGGATTGTCTGAAGGAGAAAGAATCATCGTTGAAGGAATACTAAAGGTAAGACCCGGTCAGGTGGTTAAGATAAAAGAGTAAGCATGATCTCACATATCTTTATAAAAAGACCCAGGCTTGCCGTTGTCGTTTCTATCGTGATCACTCTGTTAGGTGCCATAGCTATATTTAGAATCCCTGTGGCTCAATATCCAGACATCACTCCACCAGTAATAGTGGTTACAGCGTACTACCCAGGTGCAGATGCTCACACGGTTGCAGAAACAGTGGCTGCACCTATAGAAGAGGAAGTAAACGGTGTGGACAACATGCTATATATGTCTTCTACATGCGGAAATGACGGCACATATGTGCTTAATGTTACTTTCGCTGTCGGGACTGACCCTGACATTGATCAGGTCAATTTACAAAACAGGCTTCAACTTGCCATCCCAAGACTTCCAAAAGAGGTGGTGGATATAGGTTTAGATGTGAGAAAAAGGTCTTCTTCTATAATGGCTGCTATTAGTTTTTACTCTGTTTCTGGAAAGAGAGACATGCTTTTTTTGAGCAACTATGTAAGCAGGTATATCAGAGACAGCCTGATAAAACTTAGAGGAATAAGTGATGTGATCATATTTGGAGAGAAAGAATACAGTATGAGAGTATGGGTTGACCCCGACAGACTTGCATCGATGGGAATTGATGTATCTGATGTGATAAAGGCGATAAAGGAGCAAAACATACAGGCTGCTATTGGCTCTATAGGTTCTGCACCTATAAGAAAAGATCAGCAGATTCAGTTTACCCTGAGGTCCAAGGGAAGGCTTAAAGATGTAGAAGAGTTTGAAAATATAGTCATAAGAAGTGCTAATAAAGAAGGAAGAATCGTAAGAATAAAAGATGTGGCAAGGGTTGAGCTGGGAGCAAGATCCTACAGTCATCAATCTATCCTAAACGGCGTGCCTGCTGTAACTATTGCTCTGTACAGGATGCCCGGAGCAAATGCACTCCGAACCATGAAGGAGGTAAGAGAGGAGTTAAAGAGACTTTCTCGCACAATGCCAAAAGATATGAGGTACAAAATCATATTAGACACCACCAAGTATGTTACCGCTGCTGTTCGTGAGATAGAACTTACGCTTTTGATTACTTTTGTCTTGGTAATTACGGTGGTTTTTTTGTTTCTTCAGGACATCAGAGCCACCCTCATTCCTACAGCGGCTGTCCCGGTTTCCATAATAGGTACATTTGCGGTACTTCTTGCAATTCACTACAGTGCAAACACTATCTCTCTTTTCGCCCTCGTGCTCGCCATAGGGCTTGTAGTGGATGATGCTATCGTGGTGGTGGAAAATGTTTACAGAATAATGGAAGAGGAAGGTCTGCAAAGAAAAGAAGCCACTGTCAAGGCAATGGAGCAAGTGACAGGCCCGATTATCTCTACCACTTTGGTTTTGCTTGCCGTGTTTATTCCGGTAGGTTTTGTTCCGGGGATTCCTGGAAAGTTGTACAGGCAGTTTGCCTTTAGCATATGCATCTCTGTTCTTATATCTACTGTATGTGCTTTAAGCCTGAGCCCTGCTCTCTGTGCCACGATGTTAAAAAGGCCTTCTCAGTATCGAATTTTTACTCTCTTTAACAGAGCATTAAACAGGACGAGAATTTTGTATTTGAGTGTCTCAAAGTGGCTAATAAGACATGTATATGTGCTTGTAATTCTGTTTATATCTGTATTATCAACATCTTACTTCTTATTTTCAAAGCTTTCCTTTAGTTTTTTGCCCTTAGAAGATCAGGGATATTTCTTTTTAAACATCCAGCTTCCTGAAGGCTCGTCTCTGCCTCGAACTACAAAAGTAGTAGAAGAAGTAACCAGAAAGCTTAAGACTATAAAAGGGGTTAAGGATGTTATAGGAGTAAGCGGTTTCAGTTTTTTAAGTGGAAACGGAGACAATCTTGGCTTTGGAGTGGCAATACTCGAACCGTGGAATAAAAGGAAGTCTTTTGATATGCATGTATTTTCTATTATGTCGAAGGCTCAAAAAATGCTCTCCTCTATATCTACCGCTGATGTATTCGTATTTCCTCCGCCTATTATACTCGGGCTTGGTAAAACAGGAGGATTTGACCTGAGATTAGAAGCTACAGAAGGGCAATCTGCACAGGAACTTGGAGCAGTTGCAAGAGCTGTTATTCTTGAAGCAAACAAAAGCCCTGTTTTAGCAAGAGTTTTTACTACTTACAGGGCTGACACTCCTCAGATATTTGTTCAATTAGACAGGATAAAAGCACAGCTACTAAAAGTGCCTGTGGCCAGGATTTATCAAACCCTTAAAGCCTACTTTGGATCTATTTATGTAAATGACTTCAATCTGTTTGGAAGGGTTTATGAGGTAAAGATTCAAGCAGACTCAAGATACAGGGACGAATTGAAAGACATTAAAGAAGTTTATGTCAGGTCAGATAACGGTAATCTGGTGTTATTGGAAAGTCTTGTAAAATTAAAGCATGTGCTTGCTTCCCCGTTTGTTTACAGGTATAACCAGTTTCCAAGTGTCAGAATAAACGGAGAGGCTGAAAAAGGATACGGCTTAGGAGATGCCATGAAAGAGATGGAGAAAATACTGAATAAGGTGCTTCCGAAAGGTTACTCTTATGAATGGTCTTCCATGTCATATCAACAAAAGAGGGCAGGGGGGCAGGTTCAGGTTATATTCTTGTTTGCTCTGGTGTTTGGATACCTGTTTTTGGTAGCCCAGTATGAGAGCTGGACAGTGCCTCTTTCCATTATCCTTTATGTGCCGATTTCCAGCTTTGGTGCTCTTCTGGGCATATACTTATTTCATTTGAATTTGAGCATATATGCACAAATAGGCCTTGTTTTACTGGTAGGACTTTCCACAAAGAACGCTATCCTTATTGTAGAATTTGCCAAAGATAAAAAACAAGAAGGCGTTTCAACCCTTGAAGCTGCGATAGAAGGTGCAAGAATACGATTCAGGCCGGTTCTGATGACAGCTTTTACCTTTATTCTTGGAGTTGCACCGCTTCTTTTTGCAAAAGGTGCTGGTGCGATGAGCAGGATACACATAGGGGTTTCGGTGTTTTTTGGAATGCTTGTGGCAACGCTGTTCGGAATATTTTTTATTCCGGGCTTTTATTACCTGATACAAAGTATGGTGGATAGGATAAAAGAAAAGAGATGAAAAGATTCTTTATTATTTTTCTTGTCTTAAGTCTTTCTTCATGCACGGTAGGGCCTGAATATAAACCGGTAAAGGTTAAGTTTCCAAATAGATGGTACGAAGAAGACCTTATAAGAGAAGGTGGAATCTTGGTGAGCAAAGAACCTGTAGAAGAGCTTAAAAATTGGTGGAAACAATTAAATGACCCTCACCTAAACAGTCTTATTGAACAGGCTGTAAAAGGAAATCTGGATATAAAAGTTGCTCTGGCAAGACTTAGAGAAGAAAGAGCTCTGAGAATGCGTGAAAAGGCAAAACTTTTTCCCTACCTTGATGCAGAAGGGTCAGCAGTCAGAAAGAGGAGCAGTGAAACGGGAAAGACTTCAGAGCTGTATTCCTTAAGCATAGACGCAAGCTGGGAAGCAGATATATTTGGAGGGATAAGAAGATCCATCCAAGAAGCAGAGGCACAGCTTTTAGCAGCAAAAGAAGGATTAAAAGATGTGATTGTTTCTCTTCTTGCAGAAGTTGCAATAAATTACATAGAGCTTAGGACATACCAAGCAAGACTAAATGCAGTGGTTGCAAATGCAAAGGCTCAAGAGGAAATTTACAAGTTGAATCTTTCCAGATACAAGGCAGGTCTTATAGATGAGCTCTATGTTCAGCAGTCTAAGTATGTGCTTGAAAGCACCAAGGCTCAGATACCCCCGCTTCAGGAAGGAATAGAAAGGGCAAAAAACAGAATCGCGGTGTTGTTAGGGAAGAATCCGGGAGATGTGGATAAAGAGTTGGATAGATTTGCTCCAATCCCTGTTCCACCCGTAAAGGTGGTTATAGGGATCCCTGCCAATACCATCAGAAATAGACCTGATGTAAGAAGGGCAGAAATGAAGCTGATAGCTGCAACTGCTGCGGTAGGAAAGGCAAAGGCAGAGCTTTATCCACAAGTACGACTATCTGGCAGTATAGGTCTTGAAAGTATTTCAAAAGGGGATCTTTTTAAATGGGCAAGCAGAACCTGGCACTTGGCCACAAATATCACTTGGAAGATATTTCACGCAGGAGAACTAAGACAGAATGTAAAAGTGTACACAGAGAGACAGAAGCAGGCTTTGTATGAATATCAAAATGCGGTGCTCAATGCTATTGAAGAGGTAAGAAATGCTATAGTTGCTTATGTAAAAGAGCAGAAAAGACTATATGCCTTAAAGAAGGCGGTAGAAGCTGCGAGGAAAAGCTATGAACTTGCCCTGGACAGGTACAGAGCTGGGATCTCTGATTTTATAGATGTACTGGATGCAGAAAGATCTTTACAGTCCCTTCAAGATCAGCTTTCTGTAAGTAAAGGAATGGTGGTTACAAATTTTGTAAGAATTTATAAAGCACTCGGAGGAGG
>CAYMUI010000090.1:0-21062 GCA_964393645.1 uncultured Desulfobacterales bacterium
AGATCATTTCAGTTTATAAAACCTTTTTACAAGATCCCCGTGTACAAAAATGTGGTTATCCCTCTTTGTTCTGACAGAGTGAAGAGATTAAAAGGGGGAAAGTTTGGAAGAAGGGAAGAGGTGGCGATAGACTTATTAGAAGAACTTGGTTTTGAGAGAGATTCCCGTCTCCTTTATAAAGAAACTTCAGAGCTTCCTCACGGATACTTGAGGAGAGTAGAACTTGCAAGATGCATAGCACTTAATCCAGAGCTACTTATATTGGATGAAATTCTCTCCGGCATGTCTAAGCCAGAGGTGTCATCTACTTTACCCATAATAAAAAAATTGAACGAGCAGGGTTTAAGTATTATTATGGTGGAACACAGAATAAAAGAGCTCTTTCAGATTGCTGACAGAATAGTTGTATTAAACTTTGGCAGAAAAATAGCCGACGACAGTGCTGACAAAGTTATTCAGGATCAGAGAGTCAGATCAGCCTATCTTGGGAGGGCTGAAATAAACCATGGGAGGTAAGTGAGATGAAAAGGTTATTCTGTTTTGTGGGGATTTTGCTTGTATTTGTTTCTTTTTCTTCTGTTCATGCAAAGCCGATGAAGTGTCCTTTTCTAAGGATGCCTCTAAGGAGGTGGTGGAAAAGTCCGGCGATATCTTCTGAACTAAAACTTACCGAAGAAGAGAAAAAGGAGTTAAACAAGTTGTTTATTGAAACCAAAAACAGACTTATAGATTTAAAAGCTCAGATAGAAAAAGAACATCTCAAACTCAAAGACATGCTCGAGTCTGAGAAAATAGATGAGAAAAAAGTGATAGCACAATTTGACAGACTTCAAGGACTCAGAAGCAAACTTGTAAAGACAAGATTTCTTTATGTGCTCAAGATAAGAAAGATACTCGGATTAGAAAGATTTAAGCTTTTGAAAAAGCTGATGAGAAAAAAGATGCAGGAGCGCAAAAAACACATGCACGGTCGTAAGCACGGTATGAGATGATACTTGAAGCAAAGGACATAATAGTGTTCTTTGAAAACGCAATTGCTGTAAACGAAATAAGTATTTCTGTCAAACAGTCAGAGGTGGTAGGGCTTTTTGGCCCTAACTCCTCTGGAAAAAGCACCATACTAAATGTCATCTCAGGTCTTCTTTTAGATATCCAAAAGAAGGAAAAGAGAAAAGGGGGACAAAGAATAACTATAATGGGAAAAATCTATTTTGCTGAAAGAGATGTGACAAAACTTTGGCCTCACAAAAGGTCTAAAATGGGGCTTGTGTTATGCAGAGAAAGACACTCCATTTTTCCCGAAAGCAGTGTGGAAGAGAACTTGAGGATAGCCGGTTTTATTCTGAATAGAAAGGAACTGCGTAAAAGAATGGATTTTGTATATTCGATCTTTCCACATCTTCGAAATCTGCGCAGTAAAAAAGCCGGTCTTTTAAGCGGAGGAGAACAGCAAATGCTCTCTATCTCTATGGCACTTATGCCGAATCCAAGGCTTTTACTTTTAGATGAGCCTTTGTTTGGACTTTCTCCGGCGCTTTATTCCGAGTTTTTAGGTGCTTTAAGCAACATAAAAGATGCTGGCACGAGCATACTTATTGCAGAGCAATTTGCAATGCCTGTCTTACCCTTAATAGACAGGGCGTATGTCATTGAAAGCGGTTCATTGGTTTTTCAGGGCTCCAAAAAAGAGCTTCTCAACAGCACCGAGATATATTCTGCGTATCTTGCTTAATCTCTAACTGTATTCCAGTTTTTTAGCTCCCATTTGGATGGGCTTGTAAAAAGATATAGCCCAAATGAGGAGAGACAAGATAAAAGACACACAAATTATCATGTATTGCCATCCTGATATGTGGTGATTTCCTATCCTGCTCATCAATATCCAGTATGTAGGAAAGGCTTGGATCAAGATTACAAAGAAAAAAAGCAGAAATGACACAATCATATAAACAACTGCGCCAATACTTGTTGCTATTTGAGATATGTTTTCGTACTTAAAATTGGGGTAAATAGCTCCCATACCAATTCCCAATGCCACCGCAGAACTCGTCATAAAAAAAGTATCCACTACTGCTATGAGCATTACAGATGTATCAGCAAAAAGCATCTTATTTGTAGTTACAACAATGGCTTCTGAGAAGATGAGCAGAAAAGGGAAATAAAACAAAAACTTACTCCACAACATTTTTTTTATTGGTACCGGACTCGTTTTTATTAACCAGAACGCTTCTCCTTCAGCACTTACAGAAGGAAAAACAAATCTTACGCATACCGCAGAAATGAGAAATCCGGTAAAACCGATGTTTAAAAAAGCTATTTCATTTTGAAGAAGAGAAAGTGCGATTCCCATCTTGCTCAAGGGCAAAACTTTAAAGTTATAAACATACACCACGGAAAGTGCTCCCAACAGCATAAGCTGAGTCCACTGAGTAGTGTCCCTCGTGAAACTTTTAAGTTCTTTATACACGAGTATTCCGATATCTCTTCCACATACGCAGGTGAGCAGTTTTATTAACATGTCTGAATCAGAGCTCTTTGCTCCTTTTTTGGCTTCCAGCGCTTTGGAATATGCCTTCGAATAACACAGTTGAGCAGTCCATATGTCTATGTAAAACAAAGCAAAAGCACTATTCCACATCAGCAGCAGATAAAGAAGGTCCGGGGATGTTCCTTTTAAGTCTTTCCACAGTATTATACTCATCCAGTAACTGGGCAGATAATAACAGTCAGACATCCTCAGCGATTTTATATACTGGGCTACAGCAAAAAAAGAGTTTGGATCTACAAGCCTTTCAGGTCTTAAAAATCTGAATAAAAGATACACCGCACAAAACAGGGCTATTCCACACACAAAAAATACCTCTTTTACTCTGTGGGCAGGTATTAGACTTGCTATAAGAATGGTAAAAAAGATTCCTATTTCTGCACTTATACTCGTTAAGCAAAACCAGGTCTGGAGTAAGTCCAGATAAAACCTTATGGAAGGATGATATATCCAAGCATAGGCCATTATTATAGGGGAACCAAAGACAACGAGCATCCAAGAGCTGTCTAAGATGCTCAAAATCATTCTGCTTACAAATACATCTTGTATCGAACAGGGAGAAGAGTGACATATTTCAAGATCCTTAGATAGAAGCAGAGTAGATAAAGCGGAAACGATGTTGCTGAGGATAAGCAAGGAAAAAAAGACCAGTATAATCATCGAAAGAAACTTGTACAAAAGAAGCTCTCCTATAATTTCTGCTTTCCTAAGATAGGAAAGCAGCTTTACGGACAAGACAAAAATTAGAACCCAAAAACTGCTTCCAGTAATAACAGCCAAAGCGGGTTTCCATTTTTCCCTTTTTAAACTGTTTTTTAAGGAAAGCAGTCTCGGTTTTAAAAGGCAGGCTATTTTTCTTAAAGAAAGAAATTCTGACATTACAAAATTAAAATATCGGGTCTAATCTTTTTATTTTTATTTTAAACATCTTACTTAATACATCATCTAACAAAAAACTTCCTTTTTCTACCTTCAGAGGAGCTTCTAAGATATCCTCCTTTATCCACCTGTATGGATCAAAACCCATGGCTATGTCTTCGTCAAGCACAGATGAAATACAAACGAGTGCACTTGTGCCTATGCCAGAATAAAAAGGGTTGCTTAATACAGGAGTAATTCCTAAGCTTGATGCTTCTTTCATAAGAGCAATGCTTTCTCTAATCCCGCCCACAATTCCAGGCTTTATCACCCATGCTTTTACATAACTGCCACATCTTACTTCCTTACATTCTATCCCCTGATCGATCCCGATAGCTACCCTTGTTTTGCAGAAAAATTCCTCAAATCCCTCTGATACAGGATCTTCCACATAAGCCACACGAAGTGGGTGAACCTTTTTTCCAAACCTTATACCTTCGTTTAAAGAAAATATCTTATTTGCATCCAATCTGATCTCTGTTTCCCATCCACTGATGTCTCTTATATGTTTGACTAATTTCCAGTCCTCTTCAGAATCTACTTTAAGCTTAAAAGAGCTGTATCCTGACTCCAATAGCTTTTCTAATTCGTACATGTTCTGTTTTGTTAACAGCGCGTTTATCCTTATCTTTTTGCCTGAAAGGGTTTTTTGGCTTAATAATTCAGGGAGGCTTTTGCCTTTTTTTTGTGCTTCTAAACTTAAGGTGGCAAGCTCTAAACCAAATCTTACACTTGGATAGCATTTGCTGTATATGTATCTTAAATTTTGCTCTGTTATAACCTCTGAGATAGCTTTTATTTGTTTTACGCAGTCACTTATTGTTTCCTTGCTCAGATTTTTCAGAGGTGCTACTTCTCCTATCCCGTATAGTCCGGTTTTATCCTGCAGTATCAATACCAATCCTTCTCTGACATAAGAATTACAGGAAGTGATTGGAAAAAAAAGAGGAATTTCATAGTGGTATAGTTTTATTTTTATCTTAGAATCCATCCTGCTGAAAACAAGACCGAGTAAGTAAAAAGAAAAAGAGATGTTCTTTTAAGAAGCTGATTGTATGCGGGACTTGGCTTTTGCCAAATTATCCTTATACAAGGGAAGAGCATCAGAAAGGAAAGCCAGCACAACAGGTGAGCACGATGCTCATCGGATAAAAGAAAGACAGGGACAAAGAGTGCTACGATTAAGGAAAACACATATTCAGCCCTTGCAAAACGCTTCCCATATCTTACGGCAAGACTTCTCTTTCCAGCACGGGCATCTGTTTCTATGTCCCTTAAGTTGTTTACAACGAGAATTGCATTCGAAATAAAACCAGGAGCAAGTCCGGCTAAGATCACCTCTTTCTTTACAGAAAGAGCTTGTACATAATATGTTCCAGAAACTGCTACCGGTCCAAAAAATACAACCACCAACAAGTCCGCAATTCCTATGTACCCCAAGGGTATAGGACCAGCAGTGTATGCTATTCCGCAAGCAATGGAGATTAAACCTATTATAAGAATGGGCAGGCCAGCTCTCATTATGAGATAGAGTCCGCATACAGCAGATAAAAAAAATGCCACAACAAAACCTTTTTTTACCAACTCTGGCCTTATAATCCCTTTTTGAGTGACTCTAAGTGGCCCAACCCTTGCCTCTGTGTCTACCCCGTGAATAAAGTCGTAGTAGTCATTTGCCAGATTTGTACCGATCTGGATAAAGACCGCACCAAAGAGTGCCATTACAGATGAGGGTAGGTGAAATAGCCGGTCAGCATAGGCCATTGAGGTACCTATAAGAACAGGAGATACAGATGCAAATAGAGTATAAGGCCTTATAGCAACAATCCAATTTCTAAGGCTGCCTCCCTCTAAATTTTGAAAATTCAGGTTTTCTTTTTTCAAGAAATGCATCCCTTCCTTCCTGAGCTTCATCGGTCATATAAAATAACATGGTTGACAATCCAGCCAACTGCTGAAGTCCTGCCTGACCATCACAGTCAGCATTTAGAGCGGCCTTAAGGCAGGCAATTGCCGTCGGAGAGTTAGCAAGTATTTCCTTAGCCCATTTTATTGTTTCTTCCTCTAACTTCTCCAAGGGAACCACAGCGTTTACAAGACCCATTTCTAACGCTTCCTTTGCCGTGTACTGTCTACACAAGAACCATATTTCACGAGCCTTTTTTTGCCCCACTATCCTTGCCAGATAAGATGCACCAAATCCACCGTCAAAAGAGCCTACCTTTGGACCTGTTTGTCCAAATATGGCATTGTCTGCAGCTATTGTTAGGTCACACACTACTTGAAGAACATTTCCTCCTCCAATTGCATACCCTGCTACCATAGCGATAACAGGTTTGGGACACCTTCTTATCTGTATCTGAAGATCCAGAACATTAAGTCTGCTCACCCCTTTTTCATCAACATATCCGTGATCCCCTCTTACCGTTTGATCTCCTCCAGTGCAAAATGCTTTATTACCTTCTCCTGTAAGGATTATCACCCCGATGTCCGGATCTTCCTGAGCATCCCTTAGTGCCTCTGAGATCTCCTTAATGGTAAGAGGTCTAAAGGCATTTAGCTTTTCCTGTCTGTTTATAGCTATCTTTGCTATTCCTTCTGCTTTGTAGTAATTTATGTCTTTAAAATCACCCACTTTTTTCCACTCAACAGATGCCATAAGCAGTCTCCTTTACTGAAATTTTTGTTATACAGAAGGAAGTCTTATAACGAACTTTGTGCCTTTTCCTGGTTCGCTGATCGCTTTTATTTCTCCCTTGTGAGCTTCTATTATTCTATAAGATATAGCAAGTCCAAGCCCTGAACCAGAATCCCTTGTGGTGTAAAAAGGTTCGAATATGTGAAGCAGTTCTTCTTCACTCATTCCCTTTCCTTCATCTTCTATGGTGATTTCAACCCCATCTGTTAGTTTCTCAGTAACTACGGTCACGGTGCCACCATCTTCCATTGCTTGAATTGCGTTTGTTATGATGTTTATAAAAACCTGTTTCAACTTGTCAGGATCACACATAATTTCTCCTACTTCAGGGGACAGTTTTGCTACAAATCTGTATTTATCCTTTGGATATATCTCTTTCATCATCTTCAATACATCGTTTATTACCGAGTTTATATCAGACGGTCTTTTTATGAGTCTGTATTCCTTGGTAAAATCCCCAAGGTTTGCTATCAGTCTTTCTAAGCGAGCCACCTCTTCTAAGATCATGTCTATCTTTTTTAAAGACTTTTCATCTGAAATGTGATTTCTGATCTGTTGGGAAAAACCTCCAATGATCATGAGAGGATTTTTTATCTCGTGAGCAACATGTGCAACTGCTTTTCCCACAGCAGCCAATCTTTCCGATTGAAGCAGCTTTCTCTTCATTTGTTTTTGTTCGGATATGTCCCTTATTATAGCGGTAAATGTGACTTCTCCGTTTAACTCTGTGTAAGAGAGGCTGAGTTCTATAGGAATTTCGGTTCCGTCTTTTTTCTTAGCATTAAAGGTTACGGTTTTTCCAATTATCTTTGGTCTCCTGCTTTTTAAAAACCTTTTTACATAAACAGAGTGATCCCCGTAATAAGAGGGTATAAGTATGTTTAAGTCCTTACCGATTATTTCGTCTTTTTTGTAGCCAAATATCTTTTCAGCAGCGTTATTAAAAAGAATAATCTTGTGATTGCTGTCTATACTCAAGATAGCATCTGTTGCGGTATCCAGGATTACTTTGAATCTTTCTTCTGCAGATCTGATCTTATTTATAAGATGCTGATATCCTGTGGGCTGGCTTAATATGAGAGTGTAAAATCCGTTTCCTAACGGATATACTTCTACGAGAACATCTTCTTCATTGTCCAACTTGTGGATGGCCCTTACATGCTGGCCGGTGTTTATAGACCTTGTTAAAGGGCATGTTATATTTGGTTCGCTACAGGCAGATTTTTTGTTGTAGATAACCTCGTAACATCTTCTGCCGGTTACTTTGTCCTGTCCATATTTCTCTACAAAATTTTTGTTTGCATAGTGTATGACCATGTTCTGGTTTACTACAGCTATTCTGTAGTCCAGAACATCCAATATCTTTTTTAAAAACTCCTTTTTTATCTCTTTCATTACCTATTACGCCCTTGGATGACATCTATTATATACCTCTTTTAGGTAGCTTCTGTCTATATGAGTGTAAATCTGGGTAGTTGATATGTCTGAATGCCCAAGCATCATCTGAACAGATCTAAGATCTGCACCATTTTTAATCAGATGGGTAGCAAAAGAGTGCCTTATTATATGAGGGGTTATTCTCTTTTTTATTCCTGCTTTTTTTGCATAGGACTTCAACATCTTCCAAAATCCCTGTCTGCTAAAAGGCTTACCTCTGTTGTTTAAAAACAGATATGGAGAACCTCTTTTTTTGTCAAACTTGCTTCTCGCCTTTTCTATGTATTCCTTAAGCACACTTACCGCCTTTTCACCAATGGGTACAAATCTTTCCTTAGCTCCTTTTCCTTTTACCTTTATATACCCCACATTTAGGTCTACATCGCTTATCTTTAAATGAACAAGCTCAGACACCCTCACTCCAGTGGCATAGAGCAACTCTATCATTGCCTTGTCTCTTATTCCTATCGGAGTAGAAGCAGAGGGTTGATTTAGGAGAAGTTCAATCTCGTGTTCGTTAAGTATTCCCGGAAGTGTTTTTGAAACCTTTGGCACTTCCAAGAAACGAGCAGGATTTTCCTGAATCACTCCTTCCAGTACCAGAAACTTAAAGAATGTTCTTATAGCAGATATGTTTCTGGCCAAGCTCCTTCTGGAAAGCCTTTCACTTAAGTAAGTGATGTAGTTGGTCAATATGTTAATGTCTATCTTTTTACATGATGCTCCTTCCTTTTCAACAAAATCTGCAAGTCCTCTTAAGTCCCTGCCATAAGCCTCTATGGTATTTTCAGAAACTCCTCTTTCTACCCGCATGTAATTTAAAAACTGATCTATTAAATCGTTCATGTTATCTCTCTGTAATAACCTCACTTCCATCCTCCTTTATTAGTATCATTTCTTCTAATCTAACCCCACCCTTGTTCGGGATATAAATTCCCGGTTCTATGGTTATCACCATACCAGGTGCAAGAACAGTGGAGTCGATTTTTGATATACTTGGTGCCTCGTGAACTGAAAGTCCAACCCCATGTCCAAGTCCATGACTAAAGTAGTCACCATAACCCGCATCCTCTATTATCTTTCTTGCTGTTTTGTCTAAATCGCTTGCCTTTATCCCTGCTTTTGCCTCCTCAATAGCTTTTCTTTGTGCATCCCTTACAAGGGAGTAGATTTTCTCCAGCTCAGAATCGGCTTTGCCCACAAAAAATGTCCTTGTTATGTCTGAGCAATATCCGTCTACCTTAACCCCGATGTCAACAATAACAACCTCATGTTCTTTTATCTTTTTTTCAGTCGGAACAGCATGAGGAAGTGCACTGTTTGGACCAGACGCAATAATAGGGGGAAAAGCCAGATCTTCTGCACCATATTTGAATGCAAGCTCATATACTTTAAAGCAAAGATCTCTTTCTGTGACTCCGGGTTTTATGTACTCTTTGAGTTCTTCCATAATGTGTAAAATCATATCAGCAGATTTTTTGATCATTTTTATTTCATATGAATCTTTTATTTGCCTCATCTTTTCTACAATGCCGGTAACCGGAATTAATTCAATCTCATTGCCAATACTTTTAAACTAGTCCTTTATCTTCATGTAGGTGCCGTAGGAAAGATATTCTTTTTCAAAACCCAACCTTTTGATGTTTAGCTCTGTTACTGTCTTACAGAAGTCTTTTAGCTGATTGTTCCTGAGAATTCTGACATCAAAATCTGGAACACTCTCCTTTGCTTCCAGCTCGTATCTGGGATCTGTTAAAAAGACGGTAAAATCTTTTCCTATGAGCAGAGAGCCGGCAGATTCAGTTATAAGAATGTCCTGCACCTTAAAACCAGAAATGTATCTTCTATTTTCAGAGCTCTTAATCCACATAGAATCAAGCCCTTCTTTTGAAAAAAAAGACCTCAACCTTGCTATCCGCTTTTGAAATATACTCCTATCCACCAGATAGCCTTTGATCTTATTTTTAGCTTTTTATTGTACCTTACCTTATATGCTATAATGATCAAAAATTCAAGTTGATTTGCTAACCTTCCGTAGAGTTAGCATCTGTAATTTTTCATATGCACTTGGTATAGAGATATTTACCACCCTTTTTATTGATAAAGTGGAAATTCCATGTATCCTGCCATTTTCCTTTTGGGACATCTACTTATATCCTCCAATGAACCATCCCTCGCTCTTCTTATTTGGGTGCCTTGATAAATATTTGAATTTTTATCGACAAGAGGTTAACATTACAAAAAAATCTTAGGAGTGATTTTTATGCACCTCTATGAAATTATTGAAAATATAAAAAAACTATCGAAAAATGATTTGGAAATTCTTTTAGAATGGTTAGAAAATTTTGAACAAGAGCTTTGGGACAAAGAATTTGAAGGAGATGTAAGACTAGGAAAACTGGATAAATTAGCTGAACAAGCTATTAGAGATTTTCGAGCTGGTAAATGTCGAGAAATCTAAAGCACTATGCAAACCCTACTTTTTGGGAAAAATACGAACAATTGCCTGAAAATATTAAAAAATTGGCAGACAAAAATTTTGAGCTTTTAAAGAAAAATCCTTATCATCCCTCATTACATTTAAAGAAGGTAGGTAGATATTGGTCAGTTCGGGTGGGCAAAAAATATAGAGCTTTTGGAATAGAGATTGAAGAAGGGATTATCTGGTTCTGGATTGGTAAGCACTCAGAATACGAAAAAATTATAAATTCCTAACAACGCTCCAGATACTGTGAACCAACTAACAAAAAATAGCGGACGCCGATAAACGGCGCCACTGAGTTTAGGCGTTAGATTTTTTGAATTAAAAAGTTGGATTTTAGAAAAAGATTGGCAACGATGGGACGAAGAGATTGAAAGGAATTCTAAAGAAGGACGCGGTTTTGGAAGTGTTTTGATGCCCTACCGGAACTGGAAACGATAGAGGATAAATGTTTGGGAGTGCATCGGGGTGATTATCCTCAATCAAGAGGAGTTTTAAGTCCTTGTGTTATTCCGCCAGCAACTGATGTGGTTAAAAAAATATCTGAGTTCAAGGTTCTGGGAACAAGCAAATCAAAGAAAAGTGATAAATATGTTTATACCAAATGCCATTTGCTAACCTTCAATAGAGTTAGCATTTGTAATTTTTCATATGCACTTGACCTATTCTGTAAATATAAGTTATATGCAAGAAGTCACTTAAACCATGGGGGTCAGCCATTATTAAAAGAGAGCAGTGGAAAAGCAAATTAGGTTTCGTGCTTGCTTCTGTTGGATCTGCCATTGGGCTTGGAAATATATGGCGATTCAGCTACATAGCTTATAGCCATGGAGGAGGAGCTTTTCTTATTCCTTACATCTTTGCTCTCATTACTGTTGGTATTCCGTTACTCATATTGGAGTACGGTATAGGACATGAAAGAATAGGATCAGCACCTCTTGCATATCATAAGATAAAACCTAAGTGGGAATGGATTGGATGGTGGGCTGTTTTATTTGTAATGTTTGGAATTTCTCTTTACTACACTGTTATTATTGCGTGGTGTCTTGACTTCTTCTTTCTTTCTTTTAACCTGGGATGGGGAACAGATCCAAACTCCTTTTTCTTTAAAAAATTTCTGGCAGTAAGCAGTTCTCCTGCCAGCATAGGTCAGATAAGATCACCTATACTTTGTGGTCTTGTAATAGTATGGTTTTTGAACTGGATAATAATATACCGGGGGGTTCAAGGGGGAGTAGAACTTGCTAACAAGATATTTATGCCAATGCTCTTTATACTTACCGCGGTTCTTGTGTTTTGGTCTCTGGGTTTAAATGGCGCTTCTTCCGGAATATACGCATACCTAAAACCAGACTTCAAGAAATTACTGGAACCTTCTGTATGGATAGACGCATTTAGTCAGGTCTTTTTCAGTTTAAGTATTGGATTTGGAATAATGATTACTTATGCGAGCTATCTTCCTGCAAAGGCAAACATCACCAAGTATTCTATAATTACTGCACTTATGGACAGCGGGTACGCTGTATTTGCGGGATTTGCCGTGTTTGCTGTATTAGGATTTATGGCAAGGTCCCAAGGTATTCCCATTTCAGAAGTAGTAACAGAACCTATAGGACTTGCTTTTGTAGTTTATCCAAAAGCTTTAACCCTTATGCCCATGGGCAACCTGTTTGGAGCAATATTTTTCTTCTGTCTCTTTGTTGCTGGAATTTCGTCTTCTATATCTATAATAGAGGCATTTACTGCAGCCATGATGGACAAGTTCGGTGCTGAAAGAAAAAAGGTGGTAACAACAATATGCATAATTGCATTCTTGGCATCTATTATCTTTACTTCTCAGGCAGGACTTCATTGGATAAGTATTCTGGATCACTTTATCACAAATTACGGGCTCGTTACTGTAGGAATCTTAGAGTGCGTGCTTGTAGGATGGCTCTTTAACATAGAAATGCTCAGAAAACATATAAACAGGGTATCCAGTATAAAAATTGGTAAGTGGTGGAATGGACTTATAAGATATTTTGTTCCGTTTGTCCTTGGTGTGATACTTGTGGGGGACATATATCATGAGATACTGCATCCGTATGGAAACTACAGTTGGGCAGCTCTTATCCTGATAGGAAGGGACTGGCTTATAATGACTTTTGTTGTGGCGTATATAATTTCCACAAGACCGTGGAAAACAGAAAAACCCCTTATCAAAGGAAGGGCAGAGCAGTTTTCAGAGAGCTGACATCTCGTTAATCTTGTCTTTTATATGTCTCATCAGCTCATCCACCTTTTTCTTTCCATAAGATTTAACAGGCACGGGTTTTCCAACTATAAGTTTGTAATTGCCTTTTTTTATAGTCCAACTGCCTTTTGGTGCTATCTCGTGCGTGCCTTTAATACACAAAGGTATGATGTCTGTTCCAGATCTTATAGCAATGTAAAATCCGCCTTTCTTAAACGGAAGAAGTCTTCCATCGGGACTTCTTGTCCCTTCAGGGAATATAAGCACAGAAGCTCCTTTTTTTATCATTTCTACTGCCTTGTTTAGCTGTTTTATAGACTCTCTTGGGTCTTGCCTTTCTATCTCCATATAACCTGCTTTTCTCATAGCAGGACCAAGAATAGGAATTTTCATAAGCTCACTTTTCATTATGAACTTAAAATCCTTTGGTATGTTTGCCAGAAGAACAAATATATCCACAAAGCTTTGGTGATTACTCATGAATATGTAATTCTTATCTGAAAGGATATTTTCCTTTCCTATAACCTGTCCTTTGACTCCACTTACTTTTAGTATAAGCTTTGCCCATGGAACAGCAGCATATAGATGCACCAATCTCCCGTTTTTTTTATCGAATACGGAAAGAACAAACCCCCAAATGCAAAATAAGATCGTATGTATTCCTATAAAAAGATTGAGCCATATCTTCCTAAGCATCTCTTTTTATTTCTTCCCATATTTGATCCATCTGTTCTATGGAAGCTTTTTCCACATCTATCCCTTTTCCCGCAAGGACAGTATCATTTTGTTAAAACGATCTGTAAACTTGGTATTCGTATGTCTGAGTATATCCTCTGCGTTAAATCCCCAGTGTCTTGAAAGGTTCACAAGGCTGAATATCAAATCTCCTATTTCCTCTTTTACCTTTTCAGCACTTTTTTCTTCCATAGCGGTTTTTAATTCTAAGAATTCTTCTTTTACTTTTTCCCAAACCTGTTCTTTGTCTTTCCAGTCAAAGCCAAATCTTGCTGCTCTTTCACTCAGGCGATGTGCTCTAAGCAGGGCAGGAAGAGAAGCTGGAACCCTGTTTAAAACCTCTTCGGGTTTTTCTTTCTTTTCCTGTCTTTTTATTTTTGCCCAGTTATCAACTACTTCCTGCGCGTCTCTTACCTTTTTTTCACCAAATACATGAGGATGTCTTCTTATCATCTTGTCTCTGATTCTTTCCATCACATTTAAGAAGGTAAATTTTCCTTTCTCTTTTGCTAACTGGGTCAAAAAGATTATCTGAAAGAACAGGTCTCCCAGCTCTTCACACAAGGCCTCTGGATCTTCTTTTTCTATTGCATCCAACACTTCATATGCCTCTTCTAAAAGATAAACTTTTAGGGTTTGTTCGGTTTGTTGAGCATCCCATGGGCATCCGTCAGGTGCTCTGAGTCTTTCCATTATTTCGAGCAAGGAAATAAGAGCATCACACAGTTTTTCTTTTTGTGTATTCATAGGTTACTTCTGAAGGTTCTTTTTTAATCTCTTTAATTCGATCATAAATTTTTGCTTAAATCTTTTAAACGAGGAAGGTGATATCGGAACTATTATTTTCTGATAAGACTTAATTATCACAGGGGCAAATTTTGACTTTGCAATTACAGGGGTCTTAGAAGGAATAAAGAAAGTGAGCAGTATTATAAAGAGATATACAGCTATTACTGCCTTTAGTGTGCCTATCAATGATCCGAATATCCTGCTCCATGGGCCTGACGCACCCCCTTCCATAAAAAGGGCCTTTATTGCCCATGCAACGATACTGAGCCCAATATAAGAGATGACAAACAAAAAAGTAAAACTTATCAGGGGAATGTAGCGTCCTTTTGGCAATATGTGAAAAAAGTGAGCGTTTATTCCTGGTTGATAGTGGTTTGCAATCAAAACACTTAACACAAAAATTATTAAAGAAATTAGCTCTCTTAAAAAGCCTCTTATGAGCCCTCTAATAAAACAGATACCCACAGTAGACAATATGATTATGTCTAACAGGTTCATGACTCTTCTGCTATCTTTTTTAAATATTCTCCGTAGGCGTTGGAATTCATCGTGTTTGCTAACTCAAGAAGCCGAGATTTGTCTATATATCCCATCCTGTAAGCTACTTCTTCTATACACCCTATCTTAAGCCCCTGTCTCTTTTCTATTGTTTCCACAAATATAGATGCCTCAAGCAGAGAATCGTGAGTCCCTGTATCGAGCCACGCAAATCCCCTTCCCAGAATCTCAACCTTAAGAAGCCCTCTTTTTAGATATTCCTTGTTTACATCCGTAATTTCCAGCTCTCCTCTTTCTGAAGGTTTAAGAGCTGATGCAATTTCTATCACATCATTGTCATAAAAGTACAGACCTGTTACCGCAAAATTTGATCTTGGCCGTTTTGGTTTCTCTTCGATACTGATCACTTTTCCAGTACTATCAAACTCCACTACTCCGTATCTGTTCGGATCTTTCACCGGATAAGCAAATATTGTTCCTCCCTTCTGTCGTTCTGTAGCATTTTTTAAAATCTGTCTAAAACCTCTTCCGTAGAATATGTTATCTCCTAAGATCATGCACACATTGTCCTTTCCAATAAAGTCTTTTCCTATTATGAAAGCTTGAGCCAGTCCTTCTGGCCGTGGTTGTTCTGCATAAAAAAATTTTATACCCAATCTTGAGCCATCCCCGAGAAGTGCCTTATACCTCGGTAAGGCCTCCGGAGTGGAGATTATCAGGATGTCCTTTATGCCAGCAAGCATGAGCACGGAGATAGGATAATAAATCATGGGCTTGTCATAAACAGGGAGAAGCTGTTTGTTTACCACAAGAGTGGCAGGATAAAGCCTTGTTCCTAAGCCACCAGCTAAAACGATTCCCTTCCATTTACCCATTTAGCCCTCCATTCCATAATGCTTTTTGATCCATTCTTTGTACTCACCGCTTCTGGTCTTTTCGACCCATTCCTTGTTAAGGAGATACCACTGTATGGTTTTTCTGAGCCCTGTTTCCAGATCCTGAGAAGGTCTCCATCCGAGCTCTTTTTCTATCTTTGTACAGTCTATTGCATAACGCCGGTCATGACCGGGTCTGTCTTTGACAAAGGTGATCAGAGACTCATGTGGAATCCTGGAGGGTTCTGGATCAAGTTCATCCAGTAAGGCACATATTGTTTTTACAATTTCCAAATTAGTCTTTTCGCATCTTCCTCCTATGTTGTAAACTTCTCCCGGCCTTCCTTTTTCCATCACTAAAAGTAAGGCTTCACAATGGTCCTCAACATATATCCAGTCTCTTATATTCATACCATCTCCATAAATGGGCAGTGGCTTTCCTTCCACAGCATTTAATATCATTAAAGGGATAAGTTTTTCTGGAAACTGTCTTGGTCCGTAGTTATTAGAACAGTTAGTAATTATGGTTGGCATACCGTAGGTCCTGTTGTATGCTCTTACTAAATGGTCACTTCCTGCCTTGGATGCAGAGTAGGGACTGTTAGGAGCGTATCTTGAACTTTCATTAAAAGGGGGAGCTTTCGGGTCGAGTGATCCATAAACCTCATCTGTAGAAACATGTAAGAAGCGAAAGTTATTCTTTTTTTCTTCAGGGAGACTCTTCCAGTACAGATAAGCCTCATCCAGCAGATGGAATGTTCCTACGATGTTGGTTTTAATAAAGGCATCTGGATCGTGGATGGACCTGTCTACATGAGATTCTGCTGCCAAATTTATTATTCCGTCTGGTTTGTATCTGCTTAATATTTCTCTTACAAGCCTTCTGTCAGCTATGTCCCCTTTTATAAATATATGATCCGGATCTTTCATAACTGCTTCCAAGTTCATCAGATTTCCTGCATAAGTCAACAAGTCCAGATTTATCACTCTGAAGCCTTTTTTTCTGGCAAGCAAAACAAGATTACTTCCGATAAATCCTGCACCGCCTGTTATAAGGTATGTTTTCATGGCAGGAAAAAGAAAGTGGGCGGTGTGGGATTCGAACCCACGACTTCCACCGTGTGAGGATGGCACTCTCCCGCTGAGTTAACCGCCCTTTGCTTTCTGTTATTTAAAACATTTTTCCTTTTTTGTAAACACTTGTTTAACTCTTTCAATGTTTAAAGCTCTTCTAATTCTTCACCTAATACGTCTTCTTCTGAGATCCTGCTCAAGTTCTCTTTAAGTTTGGCCATAACCTCCTCGTAGCTCTCTTCAACTATCCTCTTCCTCTTTATAGGATTTGCAGAACTTATCACTGCTTGCCACAGGAATGGATGGTTTACTCCTTTTTCCCTCATCTTTTGAACCACCTCGGCTGCAATCTCGTCCACCTCTTTTAGTATATTTGCTCTTTCTTGCCTGATCTGATACGCTTCTCTTAATGGATGATCCAAGAGATAATCCACTCTTCTCAATATACTCTCATAAGCAGATCCATGAAACCTGTCCACCTGTTTGTACACTATGCCCAGCGTTACATATGCACCACTTTCAAATATGCCTTCAAATTCTATTTCTCTTTCTTCCGGACGCTCAGCTAATAGCTGTTCATAAAGTTTCACCACTTCCAGAGACTTGTCTTTTATAGTATGAGCTTTTTCTACATTCATCGCAAGCACATATCTTCCCACCTCTTCTTCCAAGATCAGTATTACGGGAATTTCTTTTAATCCTAACATAACAGCTGCTTCTTTTCTGTGGTGTCCGTTAGGAGTCCAATATTCACCAGAAGAGCTCTTTACCACTATGATCGGATCCAGAAATCTACCCACCTTAGCTATTGCATCTGCCAGCTTTCTTACATGTAGATTGGAAAGTTCTCTCTGAAACGGGGCTGACTTAATCAAGTCAATGGGCATCATTGCAAATATCTGTTTATTTCCACCGTATGGTTCGTTATATACTGAAAGCACTTTTATTCCTTCGCTTTCAAGCTCTTTTATGTCTTTTTTTTCTGTGGCTTCGGCTAATCTTTTTCTTGGCATATCATCACCTCCTTTCCGTTTTTTTAGAAAATATAAGCACTAAAATGCATTTTGGAAGTATCTGAATTTTAATGTACTTAGGATAGGAATGGACAGGAGGGTATTTTTATGCCTCTTGCTTGCCCTGTTTTAGCTCTTCTACACGGCGATTGTAATATTCGATAACCTCTTTTCTGTCCAGCATTCCTATCAGCCTTGAGTGATCCTCGTCTTTTACTACAGGTATCCTGTTCAGATTTTTTATTGTAAATTTTTTCATCACCTGAGAAAGATCCTCAGAAGGTGTCGTATATATAATGTCTTTATTTGCTATGTCCCTCATCACCACCACCTTATCTATCTCGTCATCAAAAAGAACAGACCTAACATCATTTATTGAAAATATACCTGTAAGTCTGTTGTCCTTATCCACGACAGGGAAGTACTGTTGATCGCTTTTGGTGAATATCTTGTGTTTGAATTCCTCAAAAGGCATATCTTCTGGGATAAGCTGAACCTTTCTTAAATAAGGCAAAAGCTCCCGCACTTTTATTGCTGCAAGCACATCCATGAAAAAGTCTCCTCTATGGGCTTCGGATTCCAGTTTGTTTCTCACTTGTTTTACATAAATGGTCCAGCCTCCTGAGAATAGGTACGCCAGTGAACATACGAGAAGGGATGGAAGCAGAAGGTGATACGAACCGGTCATCTCGCTTACAAAGATTATAGTGGATATAGGAGCATTTGAAACAGAGGCAAAAAATCCTGCCATACCAACTACTACATAAGCGCCAGGTTCTGAAACAATGTTGGGCATGATAGAGTTGAATACCTGTCCGACTGCACCTCCAAGAGCTCCTCCTATAACAATAGATGGTCCAAACACGCCCCCACTTCCTCCGGATCCTATGGAAAAGGAAGTTGTAAGTATCTTTCCAAGTGCAATACATAGAAGCAAAGCAACAGGAAGCTGATTCTCGATAGCTAACTGGGCATAACCATATCCAAAAGAGAGGGTTTGAGGCAAGAAAAAACCTATAATTCCAGTTAAAAGTCCTCCAATGGCAGGTTTTACATGGGGAATAATGGGTAGAGATCTAAATAGATGATGCACTCCATAGAAACATCTTACATACAGATATCCTGCTCCCACCAGCACAAAGGCAAGCACTATGTAGGGACCGAGTTCCAGAGGATTATTGAATACAAAATCAGGGGATACAAAAAGTGAACCCCACCCACATACTACGCAGAACAGACAGTACCCTACTACAGAGGAAATTCCCGCAGGTATAAGGACTTCTGATTCAAATTCCGGATCCCTGTAGAGTACTTCTGCTGCAAACAGTGCTCCTGCCAAAGGAGCCCTAAAGATACTCCCTATTCCAGCACCCATTCCAGCAGCAACCATTATCCTTCTCTCTCTTTCAGAAAGCCCCAGTTTCGTTGCCAAAAGTGAACCAAAACCGGCTCCGATTTGTGCAATAGGTCCTTCTCTACCACCAGATCCACCCGTGCTAAGAGTAATGGCAGATGCAATGGTCTTTACTATAGGAATCCTCCCCCTTACGAAACCTCCTTTCTCGTGATAGGCCTCTATTGCAGCGTCTGTACCGTGTCCCTCTGCTTCCGGGGCAAATTTATACACGATCCATCCGCTTATAAGACCACCTATTGCGGGTAAGAAAAGCAGTATCCACCTGTTAAAAGGGGTGTCAGAAGGTGGAAACAAAGGCTTCTCTCCTGATGGAGCAGGTGGCCTGTAGCCTGCGATGTGATCCAGAAAGAGATGTTGTCCTATGTGGCACAAATAGTGGAATATTATCGCACCGCAACCTGCTATAAGCCCGATTGCTATGTAGTACAAAAACCACTTTCCAGGGATCTTGCCAAAAATTTTTTTCAATACCACTATGATTCCGCTTCTCTCAATTTGTCTAAGGATTCGTCCGGTCCCAAGAGTATAAGCACATCGCTATCTTTTATAGTAAATTTTCCTGTTGGAATAAGATGAAGTTTATCCGGAACCGTCTCTTTAACTGCTACTACTTGCACTCCGTATTTGTTTATAAGATCCAACTCCTTAAGGCTTTTTCCTACAAATTTTTTTGGAGGAGCAAATTCCACTATGCTGTAACCACCAATTACAGGTAAGTATTCCAACATATTGGGATTGTGAAGCTTTTCAGCCAGAGAGTAGGCAAGATCCTTTTCAGGGAAAAAAACTTCATGTGCTCCTACTCTGTAGAGTATCCTTCCATGTGCTTCACTTTTTGCCTTTGCCATGATCTTTTTTGCACCAAGTTCTCTGAGGTTCAAAGTAGTAAGTATAGAAGCGGCCAGATCTGTTCCTATGCAGACTATCACTGTATCTGCCTGTGATATATCTAAGGATTGAAGCACCTTTGGATCAGCTGTGTCAGCTACTATGGCGTGAGATACTTTATCTTTTATTTCTTGGATCTTTTGTGCCTCCTTATCAATGGCGAGCACTTCATGTCCTTTTTCGTAAAGTCTTGTGGCCAGATAATAACCAAAATTTCCTATACCAATCACTATAAACTGTTTTTTCTTAGCCATTTAGCCCACCATTATAGATTCTTCTGCATAATGATATTTTTTAATCTCTTGCCTGCTTATAGCCATAGCTATTGCCAATGGCCCAACCCTCCCTATCAGCATAATACATATAAGAATTATTTTGCCTATGCAAGTTAAATTAGGGGTTATACCAGTAGAAAGTCCCACTGTTCCAAAAGCACTAACAGTTTCAAACATAAGTTCTAAGAACATGCCCCTGCTCTTGGGATGGGGTACCCCGCCAGCTTCTGTCATGAGAAGAAGCATAAGCCCAACGCTTACAATGAACATACTGATCATTACTATACTTATTGCTTTTCCTACCACTTCTTTGGATATACTTCTTCTAAAGACATGGGGATTTTCATAGCCTTTTAACCTGCTAAACCCCATCAAAAGAATGGTGGCAAATGTGCTGGTCTTTATACCGCCCCCACATGAGCCTGGAGACGCACCAATAAACATGAGTAATATTAACAAAAACAGGGTTTCATTTGCCATACTTCCAATAGGAAGAGTGTTAAAGCCCGCAGTCCTTGCAGTTACAGATTGAAAGAAGCCAGCAAGTACTTTAAAAGGAGGGGACAGATGAGACATGGTATTTCTCCATTCCATGATAGTAATAAGAAAAGTGCCGAGCAAGATCAGTATAGCTGTAGTTGATAAAACAACTTTTGAGTGCAGGCTTAAAGATGAGAAACTTCTTTTTTCCCTTATCTCCGAAAGCACAATAAATCCTATTCCTCCAGTAATTATGAGAAGGGATATCACAATGTTAAAAAAGAGACTTTTTTGAAATCTGATAAAACTATCAGAAAACAGCGAAAACCCTGCATTACAAAAAGCGCTTATCGCATGAAATGTCGCAAAGTATAAAGATTTGCTGAAGGGAAAATGGGCTTTTATAAAAAAATAAAAAAACAAAGCAATCACTCCGATTCCTTCTATAAAAGCGGTTAGCAGTGCCACATCTTTGAGAATAAACCTAAAGCCTTTTTCTGATTTAAGAGTAAGAGTGTCCTGAACGGCCACTACTCCAGTAATACTGGGTCTTTTTCCCATAGCAATTAGAAACATGGTCGATATAGTCATTATCCCTAATCCACCAGCTTGGATAAGAATCAAAACTATTATCTGTCCAAAAGTGGTGAGAGCTTTTCCCGTGTCTATCACCGAAAGGCCTGTTACACAGGTGGCAGAAGTGGC
>CAYMUI010000091.1:0-15440 GCA_964393645.1 uncultured Desulfobacterales bacterium
TGCAATGACTGTTTGCACTGCCTTACTCCTCAGGCAACCCGACACGCTTATCCGAATCCCATCAAACAGAAGCTAATCAGGTCAAAAAGTACTATTTATGAATGCCATCATTAGTTGAGAATACCTTATGTGAAGCTGGAACAATGTTCTGTTCTTAAAGACTTGATCTGTAATTTTAAAGCCTTTAACATAGCCTTAAATGATACCTCTAACAGACAGAAATCCTTCTCGTTCTTTTCCTTTTGTGAACCTCTTTCTGATTCTCATAAATTTTGTTTTATTTTGTTATCAATACCTCGTTCTTCCGCATGAACTAAGTGAAAGATTTTTACAATCTTTAAGTTGTATACCTTATGAGATGATCCAGATGGTAGACATTTATCCGCCTAATCTTGTTCCCGCTCCTTTCACTTTGATAACTTACCTGTTTGTACATGCGGGAATTGTTCATCTGTTGGCAAATATGTTGTTTTTATGGGTATTTGGGGACAATGTGGAAGACAAGCTGGGACATTTAAAATACCTGTTCTTTTATCTTGTTTGTGGAGTGGCAGGAGCCATTGTACACATTTTTTTGAATCCCGGCTCAAAGATTCCTTGTGTAGGAGCAAGTGGTGCTATTTCTGGGATAATGGCTGCATATGTGGTGTTCTTTCCCAGGGCAAGGATAAAGACTTTGCTTTTCTTTTTCATCTTCGTACATGTTACGGATATTCCCGCTTTTGTTTTCATAGGGTACTGGTTTCTTGTTCAGTTGTTTTCGGGGATCTTTGAAGCAGGGCAAAAGTTGGGAAGAGTAGCCTGGTTTGTTCACATAGGTGGATTTTTGGCAGGTCTTTTACTTGCTATCTCAATAAAAAAGTCGTAAGAAAATGCGGTCATGAATAAAGTAAAAATATATCTTTCTTCAATTTCGCATAACTTCAGACAGATAAGAGCCTTGCTACCAGAGTCTGTTAAGATTATGGGAATAGTTAAATCAGATGCGTACGGACACGGTCTTGTTCAGGTAAGCAGGGTCCTGTGTGACGAAGGTATAGACATGCTCGGCGTTTCGTATCCGTTTGAGGCAAGCAAGCTGATAGAACACGGTATAAAAAAGAGAATAGTTATATTATGCGGACTTTATAATAGTGAAGAGCCAGAAATGATAATTGAACACGACATGATTCCTGTAATTTGGAACAAAGACATGGCTTGTCTTTTGAATGCTAAAGCCGAACTCAAACATAAGCAAGTAGATGTGTTGGTGAAGATAGACACAGGGATGGGTAGATTAGGAATAGGGGAGGCTGAATTTCCCAGGTTTTTAGAATACTTACTTTCTATGAAATGGATAAAGGTAAAAGGGGTTATCTCACATCTTTCGTCAGCAGATTTAAAAGACAGAGACTCAGAAGAATTTACAAGGGAGCAGATAAAGAGGTTTAATAATGTAATAGGCATATGCTATAAAATGGGAGTTCGGACTTCCATGAACAGTCTGGCAAATAGTGCGGGAATTATTGCTTATGGAAGAGAATGTCTTTATGATGTAGTTAGACCGGGAATAATACTTTACGGAGCCTTGCCATCTCCGGGATTTAAAGTTCCTCTTTCATTAA
The DNA here is from genome assembly GCA_964393645.1 of uncultured Desulfobacterales bacterium. Classification (GTDB taxonomy): domain Bacteria; phylum Desulfobacterota; class DSM-4660; order Desulfatiglandales; family JALVZP01; genus JALVZP01. Next base: position 1,605 of record CAYMUI010000091.1, read on the forward strand.
AACCGTGTATGGAGTTTAAGGGCAGAATAGTACAGATAAAAGACATACCCCCTGGCAGTCCTGTAAGTTACGGAAGAAGTTACTATGCAAGAGGAAAAAGGAGGATAGCTGTTCTTTCAGTTGGGTATGGGAACGGATTACCGAGAAGCATTTCTAACAGAGGATATGTTCTCATAAAGGGTAAGAGAGCCCCCATTGTTGGAAATGTGTGCATGGATCTTATGATCTGCGATGTAACTGACTTGGAAGACATAAGAGAAGGGGACGAGGTCACGCTGTTAGGTACCAGTCAGGGAGAAAGGATTGGCGCAGATGACATTGCTGAGTGGGCGGGCACGATATCCTATGAAGTTTTGTGTTCTATTGGAAAAATAAACAAAAGGGAATATGTGAGATGAGAGAAAAGCTTGAAAAAATAATAAGAAATGCAGCAGAGATTGACGATTCTACTCCAGTAATAATTGAGATTCCAAACAGGGCAGAACACGGTCATTTTGCAACGAATGTGGCGATGACCCTTGCATCAAAAAGGAGGCTTCCGCCAAGAAAGTTGGCAGAGCTGATAGTAAAGAACATAGAAGATACGGAAGGAATAATAGAGAAAGTCGAGGTAGCCGGACCTGGATTTATAAACTTCTGGATAAAAGATGCTGCTTGGCATAAAGCTCTGCTTGAAGTCTTGCAGAGTAAAGAAAGATTCGGTAGCCAGGATGTCGGAAAAGGCAAAAAAGTGATAATCGAATTTGTCAGTGCAAATCCTACTGGTCCACTCCATGTAGGACACGCAAGAGGGGCGGCTCTTGGAGACAGTCTTTCCAGAATAATGGAATTTTTGGGATATGAAGTAACAAGAGAATTTTACATAAACGACGCCGGGCAACAGATAAGGCTTTTAGGAGAGTCTATTTACAGCAGATATAAGCAACTTGACAATCCTGATTACCCGTTTCCAGAAAATGGCTATCATGGAAATTATGTGATAGAGCTTGCAAAAACGATCTCTAAGGAAACGGATCTCTCTAAAATGCCTGAGCAGGAGGCTGTAAGGTTTTGTGCGGAGAGGGGAAAGGAGATAATGTTAGAGCAGATAAAGAAAGATCTGGAGGCCTTTAAAGTCTCTTTTGATACCTGGTTTAGCGAAACAAGTCTCTACGAGTCTGGTCTGGTGGCTGAAACTTTGGATGAACTAAGCAAAAAAGGTCTCTTGTATGAAAAAGACGGGGCTCTCTGGATAAAGACGAGCCAGTTTGGAGATGATAAAGACAGAGTTTTGAGAAAAAGTGACGGGCAATTTACATACTTTGCCTCGGATATAGCCTATCACTTAAACAAGAGGAAAAGAGGATTTGATCAGGCAATAAACATATGGGGAGCAGATCATCATGGATATATCCCGAGACTCAGAGCAGCTCTTACATGTCAAGGATTTCCTGAAGACTGGCTTAAAGTTCTTCTTATTCAGCTTGTAAAACTATGGAAGGCAGGAAAAGAGGTGAAGATGTCAAAAAGATCCGGGGAATTTGTTACTTTTAGAGAGCTGATGGATGAAGTGGGAGTGGATGCCATGAGATTTGTGTTTTTGACAAAGAGTCACGATTCTACCTTAGACTTTGACATAGATCTGGTAAAGAGACAGGACGCGGAAAATCCTGTCTATTATGTGCAATACGCTCATGCAAGAATATGTAGCATTTTTAGAAAAGCAGAGGAAAAGGGCGTGGTCTTTAAAGTGCCGGATGCAGAGGAGCTGACCTGTTTGAAGCTTCCGGAAGAGATAGAGCTGATCAGAAATGTGGTGGAGTTTCCGTATGTCTTGAAGGAAATCGTTTTTCATCTCGAACCACATAGACTAACCTATTACTTAACATCGCTGGCATCCATTTTTCACAGATACTTTAATCTTGGCACCAGCAAGCCTGAACACAGAGTGGTTTCAGATGATCATGTTCTTACCAGTGCAAGGCTTGCACTTTCGGAGGCGGTCAGGTTAGTGATAAAAAACGGGTTAACTCTGCTTGGCGTAAACGCTCCGGAGAAGATGTGAGAGTCAATGGAGAAGAAGAAAAAGGCATATAAGATCGAACTTACCGGTTTATCCATAGTTTTATGGAGTCTGGTTTTTATCGTTCTGATAGTATGGTCGTTTGTTCTGGGATTGCTTATTGGAGGAGGTTTTTTTTCGGAGAAAGAGCTCTTAAATTCTCATTCAAGTCCTGAACAACATTCTTCTGTGGAGAAGAGTAAAAACAGCCAAGCTCTTAAGTTTTCATTTCATCAGACCCTTACTTCTTCAAAACCTGGTTTTGAAGACAGATGTTACGCTGTTCAGGTAGCAGCCTTTTTGAAAGAGAAAGACGCTATAAGTCTTACAAATAAGCTAAAGAAATACGGTGCCTATTATGTAAAAAAGACCAAAGGAAGTAAGACATACTACAGAGTAAGATGCGGAAGTTTCAGTAGTAAGAAAGAGGCCGAAGCGTTAAGGGAAAGGCTTTTAAAAGACATTCATCTGAAAGGGATAATCGTAAGATGCAGATAAGAAAAGCAAAGATAAAAGATGTGCCACAAATACACAAGCTTATAAACTATTACGCAGAAAAAGGGGTCGTTTTGCCTCGCTCGTTGAGTGAACTTTATGAACACATCAGGGACTACACAGTAGTAGAAGAAAACGGGACAATTTATGGTGCGTGTGCACTTGGGATCTGCTGGGAAGATCTTGCAGAGATAAGGTCTCTTGTGGTTTCTGAAAATATGCAAGGAAAGGGCTACGGGGTAATGTTGGTTAAGGAGTGTATAAAAGAAGCAAGGCTGTTGGGAGTAAAAACGATTTTTATCTTAACCTATATTCCCGAATTTTTTGCAAGATTTGGTTTTAAAAGAATAAAAAAGTCGCTTTTGCCTCACAAGATCTGGGCAGACTGTCTTAAATGCCCAAAGTTTCCTGATTGTGACGAAATAGCCATGAGCCTAAGCTTATAGGGGGAGTAAATATGTTTGGAAGCATAGGAATGCCAGAGCTTTTGGTTATATTTTTGATTGCTCTCATTGTTATAGGTCCTAAGAGACTGCCTGAAATAGGAAAGGCGATTGGAAGAGGTATAGCTGAATTTAGAAAGGCAACGCAAGAGATAAAGGAAAGTATCGAGCTCGAAGAAGAAGAGCTGGACATTTCTGTTCCAGACGAGGCCGTGGATTCAATAGCTGGCACGAAGGAAAACAAGGATCAGGAAGGTAAAAAAGACGGTAAGGACGGTAAGGAAGAAAGGGATGGAAGTAGAGGAGAAAAAACCATTTCTTGAACACTTGGAAGAACTCAGACAAAGGCTTATCGTTTGCATCTTGGCAGTGGGTATTGGTTTTGTAGTTTCATACTTTTTTTCTGATAAACTGTTTCTTGTTTTGATAAGACCTCTTAGGGAGGCTCTTCCAAAGGAAAGTCATCTTATTTTTACAAGCCTGCCAGAGATGTTTGTAACATACCTGAAGGTTTCTCTGGTTACGGGTATCATGTTGGCGAGTCCTGTGATCTTTTACGAACTCTGGAAGTTTGTGGCTCCGGGATTGTACCAAAACGAGAAAAGACTGCTTGTGCCATTTGTGCTTTCTTCGTGTGTGCTTTTCTTAGGAGGTGCTGTGTTTGGATATTTTGTGGTTTTTCCTTTTGGTTTTAGGTTTTTTTTAGGATTCTCTAACGAGTACATAAAGGCGCTCCCATCTGTAAAACAGTACTTTTCTTTTGCCATGAAGCTTCTCATCGCATTCGGAATCGTGTTTGAACTTCCGGTAATTACCTACTTTCTCACAAAGATAGGACTTGTAACCCCACAATTTTTAAAGAACAATAGAAAATACGCTGTTGTCATAATATTTGCTTTGGCAGCCATATTTACTCCTCCAGATGTGATGACTCAATTTATGATGGCAGTGCCCCTTATTGTGCTTTACGAAGTAAGTATCATGATTTCCAAGATTGCCTATGCAGGGAAAAGAAAGGAAGAATAAATGGGGATTTGGACACAGGTTTTACAGGAAGATAGCAAAGCCAAAAAGGCTTGTTTCATTTTCTGTAAAGGTAAGCCAGACAGATCTTTGGATAAGTGCGGAAAGAGATTTAAAAAAAGAGGCAGAATTTTTTGTCCTGAACGCAAGAAATCAGGTAGAAGCTTACATAGAGAGACATCCTGAATTCTTAAGTACTCTTTTGCCTTGGCCCGAAGATCCGACAGCACCTCCGGTAGTGAAGGAAATGATAAAGGCGGGCAGAAACGCAGGGATTGGGCCGATGTCAGCAGTAGCCGGTGCAATAGCAGAGTATGTGGGAAGAAAGCTTCTGAGGTTTAGCAGTGAAGTAATTGTGGAAAACGGGGGAGATGTATTTTTATCTTTAAACAGGGCCGTAACAGTTGGGGTATTTTTTGGGAAAGACTGTCAGATAGGAATAAATGTAAAAGAGGACATGATGCCCGCAGGGATATGCTCTTCTTCTGGTAAGATAGGGCATTCATTAAGTTTTGGTAATGCAGATCTTGTTACCGTTTTTTCACGCTCTGCTTCTATTGCAGATTCGGCAGCAACCGCTATTGCAAACAGGATAAGCAAAACAGGGGATATAAGAGAGCTAAATAAATGGGGAACTCAGATAAAAGGGATTTTTGGGATTGTTGCTGTTGTGAACGGAAACATCTCGTTTTGGGGAAACTTGGAGATCTGTGCTGTATGAAGACCATTAAGGACATAGGGGAGTTTGGATTCATAAAACTTTTGGAACAGGAAAACAGAGATTTTTTTAATAAAGTAGTAAAAGGTATAGGAGACGACTGTGCAGTTTTGGAAAAGGATGAAAACACCGTCCTTCTCGTAAGCACAGAGCTTTTTATAGAGGACATTCATTTCTTGAGAAAAAAAACTCCTCCCTACGAATTGGGAATAAAAGTAGTAAATGCAAGTTTAAGCGATATTGCTGCTATGGGAGGGAATGCACTTTTTTTATTCTCCTGTATCTCTGTCTCTCCTGATACGAAACTGGATTATATGAAAGACCTGTACAAAGGGATAAAGGATGCTTGTTCAAGATACAAGGTGGACATAGTAGGAGGAGATACTTCCCGTTCGCTTCACAGAATAGCTATAAATGTTACGGTTATCGGAGAGATGGAAAAAAGCAGGGTAGTTTATCGAAAAGGTGCTCGTCCAGGAGATGCCATATATGTTACCGGATTTCTTGGTGACTCTGCGGCAGGGCTTAGGATATTGAAGGAAGAGATTTCAGTGCCTGAGCACGCGAGAAGGTATCTTGAAAAGGCACACAACATGCCTGAGCCTGACCTTAAAGCAGGAAGGCTTGCAGCAGAGCACATGCTTGCAAGTGCAATGATAGATATAAGTGATGGACTTGTGGCAGATCTGAATCACATATGTGAACAAAGCAACACCGGAGCTGTTCTCTATTTAGAAAGTCTTCCTATTTCTAAGGAGCTTCTGTCTGTCCAAAGATACTTGCCCGTTTCTTGCCAAGAACTCGCTCTTTATGGGGGAGAGGATTACAAACTCATCGTTGTGGTTAAGGCAGAAAAAGTAGATGAATTTGAATCGCTGTTTAAAAAACACGGTCTTCCTTGTTACAGGATAGGAGAAATTACAGAGGAAAAAGGGATCAAGCTGGTTTCACATGGAAAAAGCTCTCTCTTAGAGGTAAGAGGATATGTTCACTTTTAGGCTCATGGCCTCTTCGTAACCGATCTTTTTTATGCCAAGCCCAAGCCTTACAAAGTCTAAGAAGTCCCTGTCCATTGGAAGAAGGTGAGTATACATTTCAGAACAGCAGCTTATGTGTTTTGCTAATGTTTTTGCTTTGAGCAGAGACGCACGCACTTCTTCTTCATCTGGTATGTGTCCTTTTTTTAATACTTCTTTTACGAGATATGCTACTGCCCTCGGATTCATCCGGACTTTGAGAAAAGGATATCTCTGATTAAGCTGGGTCAAACTTATTTTGCCAGGTTCTTCTTCTGATATGAGTTCAAGTATGTATTTTCCCCATCTCAAAAGACGAAACAAAGGATTTCTTGTCCTGCTCGAGTAAAGAAATGAATCCATACCTTCAGAAAAGCTGAGCAGAAACATCTTTGTTTTGTGGTTCAGCTCAGAAAATATCTTTGCTTCCAAGCAATACTCTCTTCTACACTTATCGCCGTATCCGGTCAGGTATCTCAAGTCTACTCCGTTGTTTCTTGCGGGATGGAGAAGACAGCCTACAAGCTTGAACCTGCGATCTAAGTAACCAAGCGCCCAGCAGCTGTATCCTGTTATGAATCTTTTAGCAGGCACGAAGGAGCTGGTATTTTCCCTCAGAATTCTCTTGATGATGTTTTTATACTGTATGTGTTCGTATCCTTTAGGCCTTATGGGAGGGCAACACGCAAAACAGCTCTTTTCGTTATCAGGCATACACAAAGTTACACTATGCATTGCTCCACTTCTGGATAAGTTTTTTTCTTCTCTGTCTTGCAAGCTCTCTTTTGTCTTCCACTTCATCGGATTCATCCACTATTTCTCTTCCCAATATCTCCTCCAAGATGTCTTCAAGAGTGATCAATCCTGCAAGGCCTCCATATTCATCCAGCACTATAAACATATGCTCTCTTCTTTCCAGAAATTCCATAAGCACCTGGCTGAGCTTAGCCAATTCTACCACAAAATGTGCGGGTCTCATTAGCTGAGTCAACTTCATGTGTTTGTTTCCCTTTGCAAGCTGAATGAATATGTCTTTTACCAGCACTATTCCTACTATGTCTTCTCTGTCTTTATCGTACACGGGGATTCTACTGTGCTCCCATTTTGTGTTTAGCTTGCTTACTTCTTCCAGTGTCATGTGTTCACTTAAAGAAAATATCACGGTTCTGGGAGTCATCACATCCTTTACGGTTTTGTGCTGAAGGCTTAAGATGTTGTCTATCATCTCCTTTTGAAATGGTTTTATCTGACCTGTCTTTAGACTTATACGAGCCATTATTCTCAGCTCTTCGGCTGTTACTGATTCCTGCACCTTTTCTTTTGCGATTAGTCTTGTGATAAGACTGCTGAGCCATATCGCAGGTGTCATGATCCATACCAGTCCTTTGAGAGGATACGCTACTATGGGCATGAAAAACTTGCAATAGACTACTCCTGCTGTTTTTGGGATTATTTCAGAAAATATGAGTATGGCAAGGGTGAATAAGATAGAAAAGTAAGTGAGGCTTTCGTGTCCAAAGAGAGCACTTGCAGCAGATCCGGCAAAGGCAGCGCCAGCAGTGTTTGCTATTGTATTAAGAGAGAGTATAGCTCCTATGGGTCTGTCAATGTTTTCTTTAAGTTCTTTAAATATCTTTCCTATTCTGCTTCCTGAACTGGCAAGCGCTTCTATGTGCCTTAGTGGTACAGAATAGAGCACGGCCTCACACAAAGAACAGCCGGCTGATATAACTATTGCAAGGCTTACAGACAGGATTAGCTCAAACATTTAGTTTTAACCTCCTCATGTCTTCAGGGGTGTTGATGTTAACCAGAAATCTCAGCTCTGGATCATAATTTACGATCTCTTTTTCTTTTACATATCTAACAGATACTTTTGGAAAAAATGCTCGTATTCCATAAATCTGCTTTTGAATGATCTCTTTTATGTGGGGGATACACTTCTTGGTATATATAGCATGAAGCGGTTCTATGTTTTCTCCGATCTTGGGAATCACCACATCAAATCCATTTCTTATTCTTACCATGTAAGATATAAGCTCTGGATTTAAGAAAGGCATATCGCACGCAACAAAGAAACCCGCTGGCTTCTGGCTGCAGACTATTCCCGTAAGTATTCCTCCAATTGGCCCTATGTTTTTGATTATGTCTTCATAGATCGGCAATCCAAAGCGTGAATATTTTTCTGGTTCGTTAGCTATTATTATTACATCTCGAAAGACCTTTTTCATCACTGAGATGACCTTATCTATCAGGAAGCTGCCGTTGAAGGGAATAAAAGCCTTATCTTGCCCGTATCTTACGCTCTTTCCACCCGCAAGTATGATCCCTGTGATTTCATCTATCAGGGAGGGATTCATAAGATAGACTTAAAGTACTCGATCGTTCTTTTAAGTCCTTCTTCTAATGGCACCTTTGGCTGCCAGTTTAACACCTTTTTTGCAAGGCTGATGTCCGGCTTTCTCCTGACAGGATCGTCTTTTGGTAAGGGCAAAAAGACAATTTTCGATTTGCTCTTACAGAGCTTTAATATGAGTTCTGCTAACTCTAAGATGCTCTTTTCCTCTGGATTTCCTAAATTTATCGGTCCTGTTATCTCGTCTGGGGTTTGCATCATTTTTATTATGCCATCTATCATGTCGTCAACATAGCAGAAAGACCTTGTTTGTGATCCATCTCCATACACGGTAATGTCTCTGTTGGTAAGTGCCTGAACAATGAAGTTGCTTATTACTCTTCCGTCATTAGGATGCATTCTTGGGCCGTATGTATTGAATATACGAACCACTTTTATTTTTACTTTGTTCTGCCTGTGGTAGTCAAAGAACAGTGTCTCAGCACACCTTTTTCCTTCGTCATAACATGCCCTCAAGCCTATAGGATTTACATTTCCCCAGTACGATTCATCTTGAGGATGTTTTTCAGGATTTCCGTATACCTCACTGGTAGATGCCTGCAGGATTTTTGCTTTCACCCTTTTTGCAAGACCGAGCATGTTGATAGATCCCATTATGTTGGTTTTTATGGTCTTTACCGGATTATATTGGTAGTGTACAGGAGATGCCGGGCATGCAAGGTTGTAGATCTCGTCTACTTCTAAATAGATAGGATGCACTATGTCATGTCTTATAAGTTCAAAGTTCGGCTTTTCTAACAGGTGCGCGATATTCCTTTTGGATCCGGAAAAGAAGTTGTCCAAGCAGAGCACATCATATCCCATGTCCACAAGTCTATCGCACAGGTGAGAACCCAAAAATCCTCCACCACCTGTAACCAAAACCCTTTTTTCTTGATACGGCTTCATCAAGGGCAGAGAATATCAAATTGGACTAAATTGTCAAATCCTTCAGCTTGAAATAATAACACCATATTTTTTGGACTGACAATCTGTTTTATCTTTTTCAACATGAGAGACGATCTTTTTGGGTCAAGAATTCCCTTAAAGAGGCTTATTTCTCTAACATAGGTAAGAGTGTGATCCCTCCACTCGCTTTTTATATGCCACCTTAGTAGCCCGATTTTTCCATCCTGGTTGGAGGGCATAAAAATGGGTTTTATCCCCTTGGGCAAGCTTAACTTCAGGATAAGTCTTTCTGTTTTGGTTTTAGAAACAGCCAGACCGTAATGTCTTTTAGTCAAGCAATTAGAATAGGGTTTTATGAGTTCTGATTCAGGCAGTGGAAAAAGGTAGATCGCGTTTGATCTCATAAATACAGGGTCCAGTTTGAATTTAAGTCCCAGTTCTACTTTCCTGTTCAGCTCGTCTATGCCTTTAATAAATGGCTTTTCACATGGTCTTAGAGTTGGGTCCAATTGGTGAAAAAGTTGCGACATCTTTATTCTGAATTCATCCCCTTTTGCATAGCGAAGTTTCATTCTTATATCTACTGTGGCTTCTCCTGAGTATTGCTTTTTGAACTTTCCTATTGCATAACCCTGAGGATACGCTCTGATACTTAACAGTGTGTTTACGGCATTAGGACACACATCCTTCACATAAATCAATCTTTTTGAGTACAAGTCCAATCCAACAGTATCTGAGATGCAGGTTATTCCAGGGGGAACATCTCTGTCTATAAAGGAGTAAAAATGGCCTTTGACATATACGAGAGCCTGATCAAATAGTTCAGGATAAATGACATGATTGAGCTTGTCGATGAAAATGCCCGTGCTGTTAGCAAGTACAAGGTGTGCGTTTATTCCTTGTCTTCTTAGAAGGTATGCAAAAAGAAGTGCAAGGTCTAAAGGACTACCATATGATTTACTCAGGGTAACAGAATAAGGCTGAGGTTTTAAGGCAGTATCAAAAAGTGTTATGTAGTAGATGCTTATATGAGAGATAAGTTTTTTATAGAGCAAATCGGGTTGCTTTTCCTTTGCCCATTCAGGAATCTCAAACTCGGACTCTGGCAGGATGTAAATCTTTTTGCAAAAAAAAGAGACTACCTTTTCCAAGGAATTAAAGGAGGATGCAAGAAGACAGAAAGGCTGGTTTTCTATGCGTGGAGCATAAGGCTCTTCATGAATGGGTGGAAGCATTCTTCCTGTCCATGTGTATACAAAATAGCCTTTCTCTTTGGAGATGTGAGATTCTACTTTTGGATCGTCTAATTTTATCAATATCTTCATGTCCTTCGGGATCACAAATTTCACCTTTTTCAAAACAGTGGGATTTGTAAGCCTGAACGATTCTTTTGCCCAAAAACCCCACTTGGACTTCAAGGTTATTTGAAGTCTTATCTTTGTTCCTACATCTACTGAGGGAAAGTTTATTATCTTTAATCTTGCTTTTGAATAAATAGAGCTTTCAGAAGTAGAAGGATCGAGTATGTCCTGAATCTCTTTTTTCGTAACAGTGACTATCTTGCCAGAAGAAAGCACAGTTTCTGCTTTGTCTACTGTAACCTTCTGATACGCAGAATTATACGGAATCTTGTAGTCAGCCCAATCTTTTTTTCCTTTGTAGGTCTTTATGCAAACTTGCATCCTTAGCTTCATTACATAACTTCCATCCGGATTGACCTTGTATGTCTTGTATATGTATTCATTAACTGCATCGGCTCTTTTAAGATAGCTTGAAAAGGTATCTGCCAAAAGGTTGGATGATAGAATAAACAGCGCAAAAAACAAAAAAAATACAAAGCCTTGCATATACTTTCCCATGTTGTAGACCCTTATCTTGTGGCTTCTTGGAAATTCAAGTCTTAATATCTTTTTGAAGATCTTCTTTAAGTCTTTGAAACTCACTTCAAATTCGTCTTTGTAGAATCCATTTTCTATTATCTTAAAAAGGTCTTCTGTCTTTTTGATCAAAAGAACACTTCTGTTCCTCTTATATGGCCTAATGTCAAGGTAGTGTCCTATCGGAAGCGCTTTTGCCTTTTTGATTAGCACTTGTATGAATACATCTTTATCGATCATTTCTCACTTTCCTACAATCACTACCGGAAAGAGATATTCATAGTTCATGTCATGTTGCAGTCTTGTAACAGAAGGGTATCTCTCAACGGCAACCTCTGGTTTTCTCAAGGAGAAGTACCTGTTTATCTCAAGAGCGGGCTTTTCAGGAGAAAAAGAAAAGGATGAGTAAAACGAGTAAATCTCATTTTCTGTGTGCAGACTTACTGGCAAACATAACCGTTTTATTTTGCCTTTAAAGTCGCTCAGATCTATTTCTTCTGTCCATATATCTGCAAATACATATCCAAATCTTAAAGGATACTTTCTTTTGATCAGATTTGCTTTACTTAAGATCCACTTATCCAAAAGACCAATGTGCTTGGAAGCACTAACAGGCCAAAAAAGTAGCCTGTCTTTTAAAGAAGCTATGGAATCATTTATCCTAAACTTTGCCCAAAATTTGAATGATACACTTCTGTTTTCTGGTCTGGAAAAGTGTATTTCTTTTACACAAAGTCCTTTTCTCTTTTCTTCAAGGAATCTTATAAGAAACCTTTTTTGTTCTTCATAGCTTTTATTCAGAAGCACAGACCTAAAAACAGTATCTATAAATCCAGACGCCCGAACACATATAAATCCCTCGATACTTCCGTCTTTATTTAGTTTGTCCTTTATTCTTATTGCAATAAGGTTTTTTTCGGGCACATTTGATGGGGTTGTTCCTAAGCTACAGCCTCTTTTGTCTGCGATCAGGTAGGAAGAATTCCTGTCATAATCTGGTAAAAGCTGTTTACTTGTTTCTGAGGTAGGATCTAAGAAGTAAAGTGGATTTCCTTCACCATCCAGTACGGCTGCTATTGCATGGTTAAAATAAGGAACTACTATTTCTTTATCCAATTTGTTTCCCATACTGATTAAAACCGGGGCTGCTCGAAAGCCCGCTATTCTTAACATACATACCAGAAGAGCTGCCTTGTCTCTGCACACTCCATATTTTCTTGTAAATGTGAGACTGACATCATGTGGTTCGAATCCTGGCCTGTACGATTCTGCTGTGATGCCAAGATACCTTATTTTTTGAGCGACAAAATAAAACAAGGCCTTTATCTTTTCCAGTTCGTCTCTTTTTCCGTGTATAAGCTCGGTCACCTTTTTCTTTATAGCTTGAGTGGGCTTAAGTTTTGGTTCGACAAGCTTGTAGTACCACTTAGAGACCTGTTGCCAAGATGGAATCGTAGAAAAAAGCAGCCTCATGGCAACCCTGTGGAATGGAACCATGTTAGGTTCTGGAACAAGCATTGGAATGTTTTTAAAACACCACAGATACTCTTTTTTATCTTTGGAGATGAGCTTTTTAAAAGAAAACTCTCCCGCTTTTTTCTTCACTAAAAAGTACAACTTCTTACTTTTTGGCAAGATAATCCTTAAACGATATAGTTCTACGGGAAAGTCTTGTTGAACAACCACCATTCCATAAGCTTGTCCCGGAATGATCGGTTTAAAAACCCTTCTTTGGATCTTATAGTGAACGATGTCCATAGGTTGAAGGTCTGGAATAAATACTTTCAGTACCTTTGTATTAGGATCATATATGTTCATTTCTACATCTGAGCGTGGAGCTTCCCATCGGCTGTTTTTGTCCACATCTATTTTTAGCTTCCTGCCATCAGGTTTTATTATCTCCAGAAACTTCAGTTTAAAATGACAGTAATGTCTATTTACATAAAAAGATTGTACCTGAGCTTCTGATCTTCCCTGTTCATCTAAAACGAGCAAAAAGACTTCATCCTCATCCACATGTGAACCGTCTTCAGAGTAGGTGATTGTTTCTAATTCTCTTTTTAAAACAAGATGAGCTCCTGAATACTTGCTTGCATGTGCGTCCGAGACAAGAACAATGAACAAAATATATACGAGAAAGGCTGCGAGTCTTTTTTGCATAAATGCATTTTACACATTTGATCGATTTTTTTCTATCTTTTTAAAAATCCGGTATTCTTTTACTTATGATGTTCGGTATTCCTTGCTCATGATGATTTATATCCAAATTATTTTTATAGTTTTTCTTCTCATCTCAACCTGGCAAGTTTATCTCTTAAAACAGAATGCTTAGCCTCATTTCTGTTGGTTTTTTCTTTAGCCTTGATTCCCTTTATATGTTTATCAAAAGGCAACCAGTCATAGACCTTAAAGTCATCTGTGTAATAAAGTCCTGTTTTATGTGTCTATAGCCTTCTTTTTTAACCATGTGGGATGTACATGTTCGAAAAGTCTGCTTCCCGTTCGCCTTCCCTTCTTTATACACCAGTTACTACCACATACAGACATCTCACATCTTCCCTGAAAACCTTACGCCTGCCCATCTCTACCAAATACCCCCTTTTTAAAAAAATCCTCTTGCTTCAATTTTGCCTATTTATACTTCAAAGTAAAGAATACCGGAATTGAAGCGTTTCAATTCCTCATAGGTAGGCTAAAAGCAGGGCTTATGCGTTCTGAAGTAAACAGGCTTGAAGGCCTTTCAATTCCTCATAGGTAGGCTAAAAGCTCGCAGTTGTGGAGGTGGAGACGAGCGATATTACGTGGTTTCAATTCCTCATAGGTAGGCTAAAAGCAGTATGATCCATGCGACGCCGAGCCGTGCGTATGCAGTTTCAATTCCTCATAGGTAGGCTAAAAGCTTGCATTGATCAACTGCCT
>CAYMUI010000092.1:0-14355 GCA_964393645.1 uncultured Desulfobacterales bacterium
CATAATATCCAGCAAACTGAGCTTGTGGACGCCATTGAGGAATAAAAGAAACATACTTAGCAGAAGCGTGGTTATAGAGGATAAGATATGATGCAAGAATAAAAATGCAGGATATATGAAGAACAAAAATTGTTTTCTTTAGAACCATGGCTAAAATGCTAAGGGTTGGCTAATAGCTTAACAATTTCATCATACAAAGTCAAAAGACAAACCAAGGCTGAGAAGATAGCCACTAACTTCAGATTGTCAATAATTTGACAAATATAATTGATGATGTTACAAGATAAACTTGCCTTATAAACCAGACAAGGGAAACTTATGGAAATTATTCACAATGTGTCCTTAATGCAGAAAAGAGCAGAGGAGTTACGATCTGCTGGAAAAAAAATCGGATTTGTGCCTACTATGGGTTTTTTTCATGAGGGTCACCTGGAACTTATGAGAGTTGCCCGAAGAAATGCTGATGTGTTAGTAGTAAGCATATTTGTAAATCCTATTCAGTTTGGTCCTTCCGAAGATTATGATCGTTATCCCAAGGACATAGAAAGAGATAAGAAAAAAGCTCAAGAAGTAGGTGTGGATATACTTTTTCTTCCGAGTGTGGAAGAAATGTATCCTGATGGTTTTCAAACAAAAGTACATGTTGAGAAGCTTACTCAGCATTTGTGCGGTCTTTTTAGGCCAGGGCATTTTGACGGGGTTACTACAGTGGTGACAAAGCTTTTTAATATTGTAAAACCTCATGTAGCTGTGTTTGGAGAAAAAGATTATCAACAGCTTTTGGTAATAAAGAGGATGGTCAAAGACCTTAACATGGATATTCATATTATAGGGGTTCCAATAGTAAGAGAAAGTGATGGGCTTGCTATGAGCTCCAGAAATGTATACCTGTCTCCAGAAGAAAGGAAGTCTGCTCTGTGCTTAAAGAAATCGATTGATTTGGCAATAGAGATGGTAAAAAAAGGAGAATCAGATGCTTCTCTTATAAAGAGAAAAGTGAAAGAGCTTATAAATTCTCATCCATTTACAAAGATCCAATACGTATCTATATGTGATCCTGAAACATTGGAAGAGGTTGATCAAATAAAAGACAGGGCGTTGATAGCCTTGGCAGTTTTTGTAGGCAACGCACGTTTGATTGATAATGCTATACTTGAAAAAACAAAGAAAGGAGATGAAATATGAGAAGTTCAGGAAATTTTTTATTTACTTCAGAATCTGTTACAGAAGGACATCCAGACAAGATAGCGGATCAGATTTCTGATCATATCTTAGACAAATTTTTAGAACAGGACCCTTATTCAAGAGTAGCATGTGAAACTTTGGTTACTACTGGTCTGGCGATGATAGCAGGGGAAATTACCTCAAATGCATATATATCCTTCCCAGAGGTAGTAAGGGAGACAATAAAAGATATAGGATACAACAACTCTGCTATGGGGTTTGATTGGGAGACATGTGCTGTGATTTGCAGTATTGATAAACAGTCACCAGACATTGCTATTGGAGTTAATGGAAAAGGTCTTTTTAAAGAGATGGGCGCAGGGGATCAAGGGCTTATGTTCGGTTATGCGTGCACAGATACCGAAGTATATATGCCCATGCCTATTTATCTTGCTCATCGTCTTACTATGAGGCTGGCACATGTGAGAAAGTCGGGAAAGCTGCCATGGCTTAGGCCTGACGGAAAATCACAAGTGACTGTAGAATATGTGGATTGGAAGCCGGTAAAAGTAAGAGCAGTGGTAATAGCAGCTCAGCATGAACCTGATGTGGATTATGAAACTTTAAGAGACGCTATAATAGAAGAGGTAATCCTAAAAGTAATACCTGCTGATATGATAGACGAGAAAACCGAATATTTTATAAATACTACCGGTAGATTTGTTATAGGAGGACCAATGGCAGACTGTGGGCTTACAGGAAGAAAGATTATAATGGATACATATGGGGGATTTGGATATCATGGAGGTGGTTGTTTTTCTGGAAAAGATCCCACAAAGGTGGACAGAAGTGCGTCTTATATGTGTCGGTATGTAGCAAAGAATATTGTTGCTGCGGGTCTTGCCCAAAGATGTGAGATACAGGTGGCATACACTATTGGTAAAGCTGAGCCTATTTCTATGAATGTAAGCACTTATGGTACAGGGGTCATCCCGAGTGAAGAACTTTTAGAGATAATAAAGAAAGAATTCGATTTTAGACCTGCAGCCATTATAGAAAGATTAGATCTGAGAAGACCAATCTATAGAAAAACAGCCAATTATGGCCATTTTGGAAGGGAGCTGCCCGAATTTACATGGGAAAAATTAGATGCGGTGGATGTACTTAAAAAGGCAGTAAAATAGAGGAGGAATTTCCTATGGAATATCACATAAAGGATCCAAGTTTAGCAGAGAAAGGGAGGCTTAGAAGAGAATGGGCACTTATGAGTATGCCTGTCTTAAGACATATAAAAGAGCGCTTTTTAAAAGAAAAGCCACTTAAAGGCATAAGGATTTCTGCGTGTCTTCATATTACTACTGAAACGGCTGCGCTTGCCAGTACTTTAAAGGCAGGAGGAGCAGATGTGGTGCTTTGTGCCTCAAATCCTCTTTCCACTCAAGATGATGTTGCAGCATCTTTGGTAGTAGATGACGGTATCCCCGTGTTTGCAATAAAAGGGGAAGATCATGCTACCTACTATGATCACATATTATCTGCTTTGAAACACAAACCTCATATTACCATGGATGATGGGGCAGATTTGGTAAGTTCTCTTCATTTTATAGCATTGGGAAAGTGGGACAATGTGGAGGAATGTATAAGGAAATGGGGAATGTCTCTTTCTGAAGAAGAAAGAAAATCTCTCGTTTCCAACATAATGGGAAGTACTGAGGAGACTACTACCGGGGTTATAAGATTGAAAAGTATGGAGAAAGACAAGGTGCTTCAGTTTCCTGTGATAGCAGTAAATAATGCAAATACAAAACATCTGTTTGATAACAGATATGGCACAGGGCAAAGCACGATTGACGGGATTCTCAGGGCTACAAATAGACTTTTAGCGGGAAGTGTCTTTGTAGTATGCGGATACGGATGGTGTGGAAGAGGAGTAGCTAATAGAGCAAGAGGGATGGGCGCTCATGTGATAGTATGCGAAGTAAATCCTGTTAGAGCTCTTGAAGCTGTAATGGATGGTTTTCAAGTTATGCCCATTTCAAAAGCTGCGTCTGTTGGGGATTTCTTTTGTACAGTTACAGGAGATATAAATGTTATAAGAAAAGAACACTTTTTGAACATGAAAGACGGGGCTATACTTGCAAATTCCGGGCATTTCGATGTAGAGATTGATATAAAAGGACTTGCAGAAGTTGCGGTAAGAAGAAGAAAAATCAGAGAATTTGTAGAAGAGTTTGAACTTTCAAATGGTAAACGTATATACCTTTTAGGAGAAGGAAGACTTATAAATTTAGCTGCTGCCGAAGGGCATCCTTCCAGTGTGATGGACATGAGTTTTGCTAACCAAGCCCTTTGTGCAGAGTATTTGGTGAAGAATCATGCCAAGATGGAAAAAAAAGTTTATGATGTGCCTCCAGAAGTAGATAATGAAATCGCGGCTGTCAAGTTAAGTTCGATGGGTATAGAGATAGATAAACTTACCCCCGAGCAGGAAAGTTATCTTAAGTCCTGGGAAATAGGCACATAATAGTAAGTTGTTTTCTTGACTTAAAAAATAAAATTTTTATTTTTTAAGTGACATGGGTAGAAGGGAAGAGTTTGAATCAGAAGTAAACAAAAAAAATTTTGTAAGAGCATTATACCTGGCAAAAGAGCTGGATTTTCCTGAAGAACAGATAAAACAGATAGCTTATAAAGCATTATGGCAAGTCGCAGGTATTGGAAGAAATCCTTATGCAACAAAAAAGCTGGCCTTAGAACTTGGATATTCCAAAGATCAGTTGAAGCAGATATTAATGGAACAGGCTGGTAAGGAAAAAGAGCAAGGAGACAAAAAAATCGTTGGTCCATGTTACGATTACAGATCCGGAAAATATCTTACCTTTGAAGAATGGTTAACTCGTTTTTTAAAAGAATGGAACAAAATAAACTAACTCCAAAAAGGAGGGGGAATGGGATATGAGTGGGAAGAGGATTAAGATTGCAATTGTAGGTGTTGGGAATTGTGCAAGTGCTCTTATTCAGGGAATAGAATATTACAAACACAAGGGGGAGAAAGACGCTATAGGCTTCATGCATTGGGACATAGGAGGTTACACGCCGGGTGACATAGAAGTGGTAGCAGCTTTTGACATAGACAAGCGGAAGGTAGGGAAGGATATTGCAGAAGCTATTTTTGAACTTCCCAATTGCACTAAGACTATATTTGCAGATGTAGAAAAAAAAGGTGTTATCGTAAAGATGGGAAAAGTACTGGATGGATTTGCACCACATATGAAAAATTATGATGAAAAGTATACTTTTGTTTTATCAGACGAACCAGAGCCTTCTCAGGAAGACATTGTCCAAACCCTTAAAGAGTCAGGGGCTGAGATACTTTTAAATTATTTACCCGTAGGTTCAGAGGAAGCCACTAAATTTTATGCAGAATGTGCACTGGCAGCAGGAGTAGGATTTATAAATTGTATCCCTGTGTTTATAGCAAGTGATTCTGACTGGGCGAGAAGGTTTGAAGAGAAAAAACTTCCTATAATAGGAGATGATATAAAGTCCCAGATTGGTGCTACTATAGTACACAGAACCCTTACTAATCTCTTCAGAAAAAGAGGAGTAAAGTTAGACAGAACATATCAATTAAATACAGGTGGTAATACTGACTTTTTGAACATGCTTGATAGAAGCAGGCTCAAGTCCAAGAAGATCTCCAAAACAGAAGCGGTTCAATCACAATTAGGTGAAGAAAGACTGGATGACGAAAACATCCATATTGGCCCAAGTGACTGGGTTGCTTGGCAAAAGGACAATAAAATTTGCTTTATCAGAATGGAAGGAAGGATTTTCGGAGATATACCTATTAACTTAGAGTTAAGACTTTCAGTAGAAGATTCACCAAATTCAGGTGGTGTAGTAATAGATGCGATTAGATGCTGTAAGTTGGCATTAGAAAGAGGAAAAGGCGGGGTAATCTATTCTGCATCTGCTTATTTTATGAAGCATCCTCCTAAGCAGTTTACCGATGATGAAGCTTGCAGGATGGTGGAGGACTTTATAGCGGGCAAGAGGGAGGATTAACCGAATGAAATGCCTGATCCTGGCAGCAGGAAAGGGCTCAAGATTGAAAAGAGTTGGGGAACCCAAGCCTTTGGTTAAGCTTCTGGGATTGACTTTAATAGAAAGAGTGATTCTTACCTTAAAAAGGTGCGGGATAGAAGAATTTTATGTGGTTATAGGATATAAAGGAGATGAAGTAAAAAGATTTTTAGACACTTTATCTAAGAAAAACAAAATAAAAATTAATTTCATATTTAACAACGAATGGGATAAAGAAAACGGAATTTCTGTATTAAAAGCAAAGGATGTGCTTAACAATGATAAGTTTTTGCTTTGCATGTGCGATCATATCTTTAACGACTCATTATTAAGAAAGGTGTTAAACTCGAATATAAGTGATACTCAAATTGCCCTTTGTGTTGACTTTAGAATAGAAAATTCTTTTATCCCCAATCCTCATGAAGCTACAAAGGTGCTTGTGGAAGATGGAAGAATAAAAGACATAGGAAAGAACCTCACCTTTTATAATGCATATGATACGGGCGTTTTTATATGTACGCCCGTGATTTTTAATGCAATAGAAGAAAGTGTGGCTAAAAATAAAGACGCTACCCTTTCTGGCGCAGTAAAGATTCTTGCTGATAAGGGTAAGGTGTTAGCTATAGATGCTGGGGATGAGGCGTTTTGGATGGATATAGATGATTACAATGCATATAAGAAGGCAGAGGTTTTCTTAATAGAAAGTTTGACCAAAAAAGACACAGACGGGCCTGTTTCTAAGTACTTAAACAGGCCCTTGTCCATGAGGCTTACCAAATACCTTTTGAACACTCAACTTAGTCCCAATAAGATCTCTTTTCTTTCCTTCATAATATCGTTAGTAGCTTCTTTTTTCTTTTTTCTTGGAAAATATACCTATTTATTGTTAGGCGGTTTTTTGGCTCAAGCTTCTTCTATAATAGACGGCTGTGACGGAGAGATAGCAAGACTTAAGCTCCAGTCGAGCAAATTTGGTGCCTGGTTTGATGCTGTGCTGGATAGATATGCAGACGCTTTTTTGCTGTTTGGGCTTACTATGTACGCCTATAATCCAGCAAAGCCTTTTGTTGTGTTGTTTACCGGATTTATGGCTATAATAGGGTCTTTTGTAAATAGCTACATGGCAGACAAGTATGACCAATTTATGCAGAAAGAGTTTATGCGAATAAAAGGTCATAAGCCTTTGAGAATAGGAAGAGATATCAGAGTTATAATAATATTCTTGGGTGCTATTTTGAATCAGGCCTTTATCACACTTTTATTTATTGCCCTTCTTATGAATTTAGAAAATGTAAGAAGAATTATGTTTCTTTATGAATACCAAGGAAAAACAGTTTAATTAATTTATGAAAGACTGGCGGGGGCTGTGGAGGAGTCTCAGAGATATTATAGATTCCTCTACTGTCCCTGAAGATCCGATTCACGCCAGGAACACTTTAAAATGGATTGTAAAACTTTATCCAAAAGCAGATAGAAACTTAAAATTAGCGGGATTTTCTCACGATATTGAAAGAGCAATACCTGAAAAAAAGGTGAGACGAGATCAGTATCCTGATTACGAGTCCTTTAAAAGAGCTCATGCAAAGAATAGTGCAATGATTGTGGCTGACATAATGAGAAAACACAAAGTGTGCAGAGAAGCGATAGAAGATGTTGTATATCTTATAGAAAATCATGAACAGGGCGGTTCTTTTAGAGCAGACTTGCTAAAAGATGCGGACAGTATATCTTTTTTTGACAAGAATGTGGATTTTTATGCCAAAAGACATGATTTAGAAGAGACAATAAGGCGTTCTGTTTGGGGGTATAAAAGAGTTTCCGAAGAAAGAAAAGAGATCGTTTTTGAAATATTAAGTAAAAAAGAAAATCCGATTTTTAGACTTATATTAGAAAGACTTTTAAGATTAGATCAAAGGTATGAGTGAAGAGTACGGATATATAGAAGTAGACCTCTTTCCTCCAGAAATAAATGATCCAGAGCATCCCGAAGTAGTTCGCTTTAGAAAACTGCTGGAGGAAGTAGCAAAGGATTATAATTGTAATTTAACCCATTTTGAATTAAATCATGGTACGGTAATTTTCTCTTTTGATAGTGATGAACTAATCGCAGAAATCATCAGGATACTCCGTAATGGATAACAAGATAAAATTAGATAATATCGCGATCGTTTTAGTAGAGCCGCAGATCCCTGAAAATATCGGATCTGCGGCTCGTGCTATGAATAACATGGGATTGAAAAAGCTTATTGTAGTAGCACCAGGTAATTTTGATATAGGTGTTGTTCTGAAAACAGCGACCCATAATTCTATCCATATACTCGAACAGATGGATGTAGTAGATGATCTCTTAGAAGGAATAGGACAATACAATTATATAGTAGGAACTACAGCAAGAATAGGTAAATACAGACCGGTTCTTGCTACCCCCAGACGACTTGCTAAGGAACTTATAAATGTATCACAGAATAATAAAGTAGCTATACTGTTTGGAAGAGAAGACAGAGGATTAACTAACGAGCACTTGAAATATTGTCACACGATAGTAAACATTCCTACCGCTACTGCTACTTCTCTTAATTTGGCCCAGGCTGTTATGATTATGTGCTATGAAATATATATGACCAGTGTAGATGAAGATGCGGTTATATCATATGTCCCTCGTCTGGCAAATAGATTTGAATTAGAAGGAATGTACGAACACTTAAAAAGAGCATTAATAAAAATAGGCTTTATTGATCCAAAAAATCCGGAACACTGGATGTGGAATATAAGAAAGATGTTATCCAGATATCCGCTTCAGGCTAAGGAGGTGCAAATAATAAGAGGAATATGCAGACAAATAGAATGGTTTGCAGAACAAAAGGACAATAAATGACTTATTAAGCAGAAGAGTTGTCACTTACAGACTTGGGTAGAAGTTGAGTATTTTCTTTTGGTGATGGAAGATCTTTT
Organism: uncultured Desulfobacterales bacterium; assembly: GCA_964393645.1. Classification (GTDB taxonomy): domain Bacteria; phylum Desulfobacterota; class DSM-4660; order Desulfatiglandales; family JALVZP01; genus JALVZP01. The sequence goes on from CAYMUI010000092.1 coordinate 8,203, forward strand.
ATATGAGAGGATCTGTAAGATATCTTTAAAAGACCACCCATGAAAGAAATATCTACATCATGACCTAAACTTATAGCCTGTTCCAATATTTTTAATATTTCTTCTTTGTCTTTTTTGAATTCTTCACTGTATTTTTTTCTGCGTTTATAAAGAATAACAATCGCAGCAGTCAAAAGAATGGTTCCAAAACCTAAAAGCCAATATCTGAGATCTATAATAGTCTTGATACCTAAAACCACTAACACTACTAAAAGAGGAATGGATATAATAATGAGAATGAGTAAGTAAAAAAGCCCCAAATTTTTTATGCATTCCTTAAATGAGTTCATAATAAAATCAATAAAAAATTAAAGCGGTCCCAATGGGATTCGAACCCATGCCGCCGGCGTGAGAGGCCGGTATCCTAACCACTAGACGATGGGACCGCACATTAAAAAACTGGGGGAGAGGGACTCGAACCCCCATTAACGGGGCCAGAACCCGTCGTCCTGCCAATTGGACGATCCCCCATTCCTAAAATTAATTTATAAAGAAAGTCTCCAAAAAGTCAAGTAGAAACAGAACGCTTTTCCCATATCTTTGCGTATTTTAAGAATACATAATAAGAGCTGAGCACTGAAATGATAAAACCCGGAATTCCATCCAACAACCCGAGTTTGTATATATAAGTTTCTAAAAATTTTATAGGAGGTTTAAGGATCATTTTAAGTATAATAAATCGCTCTTTTTCTTTGTCCAAGTTGCTTGCCACAGTATCCGAAAAGCTATTTATAGTCCTTATGTGGTCTGCGATATCTTTATATGTAAAATGATATATTTCACCTTTTAACTTAGCTACCCTCCCTGACACTGCTATCTTATCATGTGGATCTTTGCCAACAAAATATCCTTTTTGTTTTTTAAAAAGTCTTAACTTGTAGTCAGGATACCATCCTCCGTGATTTATCCATCTTCCGAGATAGTATGTATGCCTTTTGATCATGTATCCGTCATATTTTCCTTTGTCTGAAGCAAGCCTTTTTATTATCTCTTCTTTAAGCTCTTCACTTACCACTTCATCTGCGTCCAAAATAAATACCCATTCATTTTTAGTGAGGGAAACAGCATATTCTTTTTGTTTGTTAATACCAGGCCATTTCTGCTGGTATACTTTGTCAGTATATCTTCTGCAGATAGAAACCGTGTTGTCTGTACTATAGGAGTCTACTACTACTATTTCATCTGTCCAAGTAAGGCTTTTAAGACATCTTTCTATGTTTTCCTCTTCATTAAAGCACACTACTACAGCACTTACTTTCATTTTGTATCCCCTTGCTTAGGATATAACTGAGGACATTTTTTTATATGCCACTGTATAAGAAGGAAGTACCTGTAAAATTTGCTTCTGAGGTTTTTGTTTAATCCGAGACTAAGGATTGTGCCCAACAGATTTAAAAGTGTATTAACTACCAGTCTAAAAAAAATTACCGTTTTGTAGACTTTATAGTTTTTATAATGCTTTTTCAAAAAGATGTACATCGACTTATAAAACAAAGCTCTGGCTTCCATATTAGATCCCACGCTTTTGCCCTGGGCATGATAGATCCTGGCACAGGGAATAAAATATACTTTCCAGCCCGCCTTTTTTAATCTGTATGCAAGATCTGTTTCTTCGAAAAAGAAAAAGTAGTCTTCATCGAAATATCCCAATTCCTCTATAGCTTCCTTTCTCAACATCACACATGCGCCTATACATGAATCTACCTCTATTGGTTCGTTATAGTCTTTGTATTTACTTGGAAACTTAGATGGCCATATGATCCTTAGTAAGCTTTTATTGGTAATAAGTTCTAACAAAGAAGGAAAGTTGGAAAAGCTATTTTGCTTTGAACCATCAAGATTTAGAAGTTGACCACAACTCATAGCTGCTTCCGTATGTTCCTCCATAAAACGGTAAAGAGTTTCTATTGCCCCTTTTGTTAACATGCAATCGGTATTTAACAGGAGCGCGTATTTTCCCCTCATTATTTTAAAAGCGATATTGTTAGCAGCAGCAAATCCTAAGTTTCTTTTATTTTGAATTACTAATACCTGAGGGTAGGTTTTCTTAACCGCTTCACTGCTCCCATCACATGAAGCATTATCCACAACTATTATTTCATATTTAAGCTTACTTGAAATGTTAGTATATACAGATGAAATACATGAAAGTAAGAGCTCTTTGGTATTCCAGTTTACGATAATGATAGACACATCTAATTGAGTGCTTGGTGAGACACTCATTTATTCAAGCATAGCAGTGGTGTTGTTATATCTAAAAGAGAAAATCGCGCCTTTTCCTGAAAAGACATTGCACTTCGAAAAGACAAAATCAGCCACTTCTCTTCTCTTTTCTTCTTTTAAGCTATTAAACGCTTTTATAAACTCCTGTTCATCTTTTATCTTAGTTAATATATTCCAAACCTCTTCTGGACTCATTTCGCTGGATACCTTAAGATTCAAGGTTGATGCGTCAATATCTTTTTTTGCCTTAATTACTATCTCATTTAGTTGAACGCACAGCTCTTTTACAGCTTCTTCCAGTAAAGAGAGATCAGAAAAAAAATCAGTTAAAGGATAGACAGATCCTTCTTTGTCTACGAACACTCCTACAGCGTACTTATCGGCTTTTTTTATTATTCTAAAAGTGCGCTTTCCTTTTGCATTCATTTACGCAGCCTTTTTCTGTTCTTCCTCTGGAGGGAAATACAACCACCACTTACAATTTACACATACTGACGGTCTCACCAAGTCGTACTCTCCAGCGTCTTTTACAAGTGGCCTGCTCCTTAGCTTTTCGCACTGTTCTCTTGTTACTCTCCCAATAGGGCATTTTCGAGTGTGTTCATTTAACCATTTTTCTATAGCATTTTTATCCATACATTAAAACACCTCCTTTTCCCAAGATTCTCTTTTTATTAATTATCGGAAGAATCAATGACGGGGGCCGATCCGGGCTGGAATTTTTCTGGTGTGTTTTCCTTTAAAAATATAATCAACTATTTTCAAAAAGCAAGTTTTAATTTTTCTTTTCTTCCTGTTTTTCGATTACTTCCAAATAATAGATCGTAGCTCCTACAGGAGAAAAAGAAAAAAATATGCTATTTAACAACGGGACAAGAAAGTACAGTCCAAATCCTACATGAAAAGGTAAGTTCTTTACGAGAAGATGAAATCTTTTTTTAAAAGGCAAAAGTCTTCTGGCTGGCACTAAGTCAGTGTTGTCCCAAGAAAGAAATATTATGGTAATTATGGAAGATATTGTAGCAATGATTGGTCCAAATGGAGTAAACCATCCCAAAATGAACAAAATAAAAGAGATCGCCACTGGCAGGACAGTTCGTGGAACCTCCTGTTTCATCAGGTAAAGGCTAAATTGAACAAAAGAAAGAGTAGGCTCTTGAACTCTTCCAGTGATTATTCTTTCTGTGATTCTGGACATATAATCCATAATTAAAACACTGAACAGGACTTGAGACAATATGTAAGAAATCAAAGTAGATATTCCTATCATAAACAAAGTGAGCATCCAAGAAAGAAAATGCCATATCCATACAATCCATATACTTTCCGGTTTTATCCATATATGAGTCATGAGCTTGTCATGATATGAAATGGCAAATGTGGCAAGGATTATGGTAAGAGCAATAAGTATCAAAAATCTCATTATGCCCAGTAAAAGAAGCTTTGGGGTTTTTATTCCTAAAAGCAGGCCTTTCATATTGTACAGAATACCCTGAACGAAACCATTGATCATTTTTTTTGTTTACCTCCTTTTGTATTCAGACACATCTATCCCGTACATTTTGATCTTTTTATGAAGATAGCTTCTTTCCACATTTATGGCTTCTGCTGTTTGAGATATATTTCCTCCAAATTCCTTTAGCTTATTTACTATAAAAAGCTTTTCAAACTCATTTTTTGCTTCTTTTAAAGAGCTCAGTTTAAAAAGCTGATCCAGTTCTTCTTCATCTTTTTCTTTTTCTTTATTATATGGAGCAGGAATATGTTTTGGTTCTATAGTGTCTTCGGGTGTCATAATTATGAGTCTTTCTACCAAGTTCTTTAGTTCCCTCACATTTCCTGGCCAAGAGTACTCTTTTAGTATTTCTATAGCTTCTTCTGAAAATCTCTTTGGTTCCAGATTTGTGCTCATAGAAAATTCTTTTACAAACCAGTCTATTAAGTCCGGTATGTCTTCTATCCTTTTTCTTAAAGGAGGAACCCTTATTGGAACCACATTTAGTCTGAAATAAAGGTCTTCCCTAAATCTCCCTTTCTTTATTTCTTCTTCCAAGTTCTTATTCGTTGCCGCTACCACCCTTACATCCACCTCTATAGAACTGCTGCCACCTACTCTTTCAAATCTTTTTTCCTGAAGTATTCTCAATATCTTAGACTGAGCTTTTAGACTCATATCTCCTATTTCATCCAAAAATATAGTTCCGTGATGAGCCAGATCAAATTTTCCTTTTTTCATTGAGTTTGCACCAGTAAATGCTCCTTTTTCATAACCAAAGAGTTCTGTTTCTATTAATTCGTCAGGAATAGCCGCACAATTTACCTCTATCATGGGCTTGCCCCATCTTTTGCTGAACCGATGGATGTTGTGAGCGACCAATTCTTTACCTGTACCGTTTTCTCCTGTTATCAGGACACACACATCCGTAGGTGCCACCATTCTTATTTGCTCAATCAGTTCTTTTATTGCTTTGCTGTGTCCTATGATTCTATATCTGCTTTCTTCTTTTTCTTTGATGAGATTTATTTCCTGTTTAAGTCTTAAGTGCTCGATAGCATTATTTATAGACAAGATAAGCTTATCTAAGGAGATAGGTTTTTCAATAAAGTCATATGCTCCAAGTTTTGTTGCTTTAACAGCGGTCTCTATTGTTCCATGTCCTGACATCATAATGACAGGCAGTAGAGGATATCTTTGTTTTATTTTTACAAGAGTATCTATTCCGTCTATTCCATCCGGCATAAGAATATCAAGCAACACCACATCTGGAATAGATTCTTGAATCATGTTGAGGGCTTCTTCCCCACTTTTTGCACATACTACTTCAAAACCTTCATCTGAAAGAACCCCTTTTATGGAAAAAAGGATACTTTCCTCATCATCTACCACTAACACTGTATTAGCCATAGTTTTCCTCCAGCATTTCTATGGCTATTTTTGCTGCTTTTTTTGAAGCACCACCTTGTCCAAGTCTATCTTTGACTACTTTCAGCTTCTTTCTTATCTTACAACTTAAAGTTTCGTCCTCCAGTATGTACAAGGCTTCTTTTATTAGATTTTTTGGATTAAATTCATCTTGAAGCAGTTCCGGAACGATTCTTTCGTTTGCGATTAGATTTACAAGACTGACATATTTTACTTCCACTAATTTTTTTGCAATCCAAAATGATATAGGAGAACCTTTGTAAACTACTATCATCGGGGTACCCATTATTGCTGCTTCAAGAGTAGCTGTTCCAGAAGTAACAAACGCTAAATCAGATACCCCCAAGATTTTGTAGATCTTATGACTTGAAAGTATCTTTATGAAGTTAAGACCTCCTATAATTTTCTTTGCATACTCTGGGTCTATAGAATCTGCTAAGACCACGAAGGCGCTCAGTTTCTCGTATGTGTTTTTCAATATACAAAGTGCTTTTACCATTACAGGCAATGTTCTTTCTACCTCGTGTTTTCTGCTTCCCGGAAGTAAAGTAAATACAGGGTAAGAATCGTCTATTTGTAGTTCTTTTTTAATCTCCTTTTTGTTTATTGTCTTTGGAATCGCGTCTATTATAGGATGTCCTACATAGCTTGCGTTTATACCGCTTCTTTCGTAAAATTTCTTTTCAAATGGGAGAATGACTACCATTCTATCTACTCTTTCTTTTATCTTTTTTATTCTTCCTTTTCTCCATGCCCACACCTGAGGACTTATATAATACATAACTGGAACGCCAATTTTTTTTGCATATCCTGCTATGTGTAGATTGAAGTCTGGATAGTCTATTAAAATGATCAAATCGGGTCTGTTTTGTCTAAGTACTTTTTTGACCTTTATCCCGGTGCTTATTATTTTAAAAATCTTTGTAATAACCTCTGTAAAACCAACTACTGCCATTTCTGAAGAATGA
>CAYMUI010000093.1:0-8428 GCA_964393645.1 uncultured Desulfobacterales bacterium
GAGATAGCCAGGAGATTGGCAAAGCTTGCGAATTCTCCTTTTTTGAAAGTAGAAGCGACGAAGTTTACAGAAGTAGGGTATGTAGGAAGAGATGTTGAGTCTATGATAAGGGATCTAACCGAGCTGGCAGTTAATATGGTAAAAAGAGAGGAACAGAAGAAAGTTGAAGCAAAGGCCAGAGAGCTGGCAGAAGAAAAACTTTTAGACATATTGCTTCCAAGAAGAAGGAGAAGAACTCATAAAGAAGAGGAACACTACGGTGCACTTGAAGTAGTAAGGCAAGATGATCAGGAGAAAAGTTACGCATCTACGCGAGAAAAACTCAGGCGTATGTTAAGGGATGGGAAGCTAAATGAAAGATATGTAGAGTTAGAAGTAAAAGAGACAAGTATGCCCATGATAGAGATATTCTCTGCTGCAGGTTTAGATGAGATGGAATTTAATATAAGAGAAGTATTTGGAAACATTTTTCCGCCCAAGAAGAAGAGAAGAAGAGTAAAGGTGCCTGAGGCACTGGAAATACTTACTCAGGAAGAGTCTCAGAAACTTATTGACATGGACAGAGTAATAGAAAAAGCAATAAAGATAACCGAGCAGAAGGGCATAATATTTCTGGATGAAATAGACAAGATAGCCAGTACATCTTCTGGAGGTTCGGGTCCGGATGTTTCGAGAGAGGGGGTTCAGAGAGACCTACTTCCTATTGTGGAAGGTTCTACCGTGATCACAAAATATGGAATGGTAAGAACCGATCACATACTTTTCATCGCAGCAGGTGCATTTAATGTAAGCAAGCCATCTGATCTGCTTCCCGAACTTCAGGGCAGATTTCCTATTAGAGTGGAACTTAAGTCTCTTACTACAGAAGACTTTGTAAAAATACTTACTCAGCCTAAGAATGCTCTTATTACTCAGTACAAGGCTTTGCTTAAGACAGAAGGGGTTGAGTTGGATTTTGATCAGGAGGCTATATACGAAATTGCACGAATAGCAAGTCTTGTAAATGAAAGGACAGAAGATATAGGTGCAAGAAGATTGCATACAGTTATGGAAAAACTTTTGGACGATATTTCATTTGAGGCTCCGGAGATAAGAGGGCAGAAAATAAGAATAACAAAGGATTATGTGAGAGAAAAACTTTCTGATATACTCGAAGACGAAAACTTAAGCAGGTATATCCTATGATAGATCAAGCAGAAAGAGCAAAAATCCTTATAGAAGCGCTTCCTTACATACAAAGATTTAATGGTTCGACCATGGTTATAAAATACGGTGGTAGTGCTATGACCAGCGAGGAGTTGAAAAATAACTTTGCTCTGGATGTGATTCTTATGAAGTATGTGGGCATAAACCCCATTATCGTACACGGCGGAGGCCCTCAAATAGGAGAGCTTTTAGACAGACTTAATATAAAAACTAAATTTGTGGAAGGACTTAGGGTAACAGATGAACAAGTAATGGATATAATTGAGATGGTTCTTGTAGGAAAGGTAAACAAAGAGATAGTCAATCTTATTAACAAAAATAAGGGATGCGCAGTTGGACTTTCCGGAAAAGACGGGGGGCTTTTTCTCGCAAAGAAGATGAAATACATAAAGCAAAAGGCCACAGGCGAGCCCCCTGAAGTGCTGGACATAGGACTTGTCGGAGAAATTGTATCAGTAAACACTAAGGTGCTCGAAACCTTAACAAGAGATGGTTTTATTCCTGTTATTGCACCTGTAGGTGCTGATGAATATGGTCAAACTTATAACATAAACGCAGATACTGTAGCTGGACATATTGCTGCTGAAATCAAAGCCAGAAAACTTATTTTACTTACTGACACAAAAGGTGTTTTGGACAAAAACGGAAATCTCATTTCAAGTTTAAAACTTCAAGAAGCAAAACAGCTTATAGCTGATGGTACTGTTACAGGAGGTATGATTCCCAAGTTAAAATGTTGTATCAAGGCATTAGAAGGGGGAGCAAAAAAGGCACATATCATAGATGGCAGAGAAAAGCACGCTATCTTACTCGAGGTATTTACTAAGGGTGGAGTAGGCACAGAGATAATCAAGTAAAAAGGAGCAAATAAATTATGGATACAATCGAGAGAGCAGACAGGTATATGTTTAAGACATACAAAAGGTATCCCATTGTGTTGACAAGAGGAAAGGGATGCAGGGTATGGGATGAGAACGGAAAGGAATATCTGGATTTTGTAGGCGGGATTGCCGTTTGTGCACTTGGGCACGCGGCTACTATTGTAACAGAAACGCTGAAGGAACAGTCAGAAAAACTCGTACATGTCTCAAATCTTTTTTATACAAAGCCTCAGATAGAACTTGCTCAATTTTTAGTAGAACATTCTTTTGCGGATAGGGTTTTTTTCTGTAACAGTGGTGCAGAAGCAAATGAGGCGGCAATAAAGCTTGCCAGAAGGTATGCCAATAAAAAATTTTCGGGGAAAAGAAACATCATTATCTCTATGGAAGGCTCTTTTCACGGAAGAACCATGGCAACCCTTTCTGCTACAGGTCAAAAAAAGATACAAGATGGATTTGATCCTTTGCTTCAGGGATTCAGGTTTGTTCCATTTAACGATATTTCTGCTCTGGACAAGGCAATGGATGAGTCTGTCTGTGCCGTTTTGCTTGAGCCTATTCAGGGAGAAGGCGGGGTTATATGCCCAGATGAAGATTATCTAAAAGAGGTGAGAAGAATATGCGATAAATGGGATGCAGTCATGATTCTGGATGAAGTTCAAGTTGGGTGTGGAAGAACGGGAAAACTTTTTGCATATGAACATTATGGAATAGAACCAGACATTATGACATTAGCAAAGGCTATGGCTAATGGGCTTCCTATTGGGGCGATGTTGGCGACCGAGAAATTTTCCGATTCATTTGGGCCAGGAACCCATGCGAGCACTTTTGGGGGTACACCTTTGGTAACAGCCGTATCATTAAAAGTGTTAAAGTCTATAGTGGAAGACGGTATTCTTGAAAACTGCGTTCAAATGGGAGAATACTTTAAGGCCGGATTAGAGGAGCTGAAGAGGAGGTTTGCATTTATAAAAGATGTAAGAGGAAAAGGTCTTATACTTGGAATGGAGCTGGATTTGGCGGGAGATCAAATAGTGATGAGATGTATGGAAAAAGGGTTTTTGATAAATTGTATTCAGGAAAAGGTGCTCAGGTTCCTTCCTCCTCTCATTGTGAGTAAAATGGAGATAGACATGCTTTTGGATTGTTTGAATTCGGTTTTCAAAGAAATATGAGTCAGGAGAGACTTTGTTATGAAGAAAGACATACTTACTATAAAAGACCTTGAAAAAGATGAGATAGAGTGGCTTATACTCAAAGGTTTGGAGCTGAAGAAAATGGGTAGAAACCCTGACTATAGGCCGCTTTTGGGCTATGTTTTAGGACTCTTATTTGATAAGGCATCTACAAGAACGAGAGTGTCTTTTGAAGTTGCGATGATGAGATTGGGTGGTAATACCATATTTATGAGTTCAAAAGAAACCCAGCTTTCCAGAAACGAAACCGTAGAAGACACGGCCAGGGTTCTTTCGAGATATTTAGATTGCTTAGCTATAAGAACTTACTCTCAACAGATGGTCGAAACCATGGCTAAGTATGCTGATATTCCCGTCATAAATGCTCTTACTGACATGTACCATCCCTGTCAGGTCTTAAGTGACATAATGACAGTAAAAGAAAAAAAAGGCAGGATTGAGGGGCTTAAGATAGTCTGGTTAGGAGACGGCAACAATGTGGCCAATTCGTGGATAAATCTTGCCAGAAAGATGGATTTTGAGCTTGTTATTGCATGTCCACGGGGATATGAACCTTTAGAACTTAAAGATCGTACAGACAATATAAAACTTGTGCGTGAACCAAAAGATGCGGTAAAAGATGCGGATATAATAAACACGGATGTGTGGGTAAGTATGGGACAGGAGGATAAAGCAGAGACAAAGAGAAAAGACTTTACTGGTTATCAACTAAATAAAGAGCTTTTGTCTTATGCAAAACCGGACGCAATTGTTATGCACTGTCTTCCAGCCCACAGGGGAGAAGAAATCACTGACGAAGTATTGGACGGCCCAAACTCGGTGGTATTTGATCAAGCAGAAAACAAGTTATACATGCACGAGGCAATTCTTGAGATGCTTTTGTTGGAGAAGGCAAAATGAAGGGAATAAAAAAGATCGTGCTTGCCTATTCTGGAGGGTTGGACACTTCTGTAATTTTGAAATGGCTGAAGGAAAAGTATGAGTGCCCGGTTGTGGCATATATTGCAGATGTTGGTCAGAACGAAGATCTGGACGAGATAAAAGAGAAGGCTATAAAGACAGGAGCAGATGAGGTGTATGTGGAAGACCTAAAAGAGGAGTTTGTGAGAGACTATGTGTTTCCTGCTCTCAGGGCAAATGCTATTTATGAAAACTTTTATTTGCTCGGAACTTCTCTTGCCAGACCAGTAATAGCAAAGAGACAAGTAGAAATAGCTTGGAAAACAGGTGCAGACACACTGGCGCATGGTGCGACTGGAAAAGGAAATGACCAAGTAAGGTTTGAACTAACATATATGGCATTAGACCCGGATTTAAAGATAATTGCACCGTGGAGAGAATGGGAATTTAGAGGTAGAAGTGAGCTTATAGAGTATGCAAAGTCCCGGGGAATCCCTGTTCCTGTGACAAAGGAAAAACCATATTCAAGCGATGCCAATCTCTTGCACATAAGCTATGAAGGAGGGATATTAGAAGACCCTTGGAAAGAACCGCCGGAAGATATATTCTTGATGACCGTTTCTCCCGAAGCAGCACCTGACAGCCCTACATATGTAGAGATTGAATTTGAAAAAGGAAACCCTATAGCTGTAAACGGTAAGAGAATGTCACCAGCAAAGTTGCTGGCTTTTTTAAATGAGGTGGGCGGAAAGAACGGAATAGGTAGAACGGATATAGTAGAAAACAGATATGTGGGCATGAAGTCACGAGGGGTCTATGAAACTCCAGGAGGTACTATTTTAAGAACTGCCCATCTCGCTATTGAATCTATTACCTTAGATAGAGAAATAATGCACCTAAAGGATAGCCTTGTGCCAAGATACTCAGAACTTGTGTACTATGGATACTGGTTTTCTCCGGAAAGAAAAGCACTCCAAGCTCTTATAGACGAGACCCAGCAAACAGTAAATGGAGTGGTTAGACTCAAACTTTACAAAGGAAACTGTATAGTAGTAGGAAGAAAGTCAGACAACTCCCTCTATGAACCATCATTTGCTACCTTTGAAGAAGACACAGTGTATAACCACCAAGATGCTACCGGATTTATAAGACTAAACGGTCTCAGACTTAAGATAGCTCGTCTACTTGAGAAAAAGAAGCATTAGTGTTTGTGTTCGTGTGGCTCTAATTCCTCAGGGTTGTGAGTATGATCATCGTGAGGTTCTAATTCGTGCCCTGGGTGATCGTGGTTGTGATCTTCTAAGTCTCCTGAATGCGTATGAGCATGAGTGTGAATGTGTGTATGTTCGTGAGTGTGAACATGTTCATGCTCATGTTCGTGTACTATATCTCCGTGAGAATGAGGATGAGAATGCCTGTGTATGTGCTCGTGGGTGTGAGTATGTTTGTGCTCGTGTGTCCCTTTCATCGCTAAGCCCTCCTGAGTGTTTTTTTTATTTATTTTATTCCACTATTTTCCGTGAGTAAAAGTTTTTTTGTGTTTGTTAAGAATCACTTTATTGTTACTTTTGGAGCAGAAGTGACAGGGTCCTTGCTTACTATTACTGGGCATTCATACACGGTCTTTATAGTGGTTTCATTGATTACTTCATGAGGGATTCCCAGAGAATATATAGTCCCATTTTTTAACAAAGCTATTCTGTCACAGTATCTTGCCATTAGTTCTATATCATGAGAGGCAATGATTAGGGTTATTCCTTGCTGTTTTAAAGATTGCAGAAGTTCAAGAATCTCTTTTTTGAATTTTATGTCCAGAAAAGAGGTCACTTCGTCTAACAGGATTATAGAAGGTTGCTGTGCTATGGCTCTTGCAATTAAAACCCTTTGTCTTTCACCTCCAGAGATTTCGTAAATAGACTTTTTGGCCAAGTGAAGCGAGTTGGTCATTTCAAGTGCACTGCAAGCTATTTGCAAGTCCATTTCGTTTTCAAATTGCAGTCTTCCAGAGTAAGGGAATCTTCCCATTAGAACCACTTCTATAACAGAGTAAGGGAATCTGAAATGATCTTCCTGCCCCACCATTGCTATTTCCTTAGCTAATTCAATTCTTTTATAAGAGGACAGCGGCCTTTGTTTAAGAAAGATTTCTCCCTGCTGAGGCTTAAGTATTCGATCTATTAATCTAAGAAGAGTGCTTTTGCCAGCTCCATTTGGTCCAAGTATACCCAGGATCTCGCCTTTTATAACGCTCAAGTTGATTTTGTTTAGCACAGTAACACTGTTGTAGGAGAAACTGACCTCTTTAAGTTCTAAAATTGTTTCCATCCGCTCCCCCTGAGCATCAGAAGGTGTATAAAAAAAGGTGCCCCAATGGCTGCAGTTACAACTCCAACTGGAAGCTCATTAGGTGATACCACGGTTCTTGCAAGTGTATCGGCAGAGATAAGGAATATTGCACCTCCTATCGAGGCTGTAGGAATGAGGATTCTGTGATCCGAACCCCATATCATTCTGCACAGATGAGGTACTATCAAACCAACAAATCCTATAAGACCACAGAATGAAACTGTAAGTCCAACACTAATGGATGTTATAACAAGACAAATCCATTTTATCTTTTTTACTTCAACTCCAAGTTGAAGTGCAACTACTTCGCCGGCTGTTAGTATGTTAAGATGCTTAGAAAATAGATATATAGAAACAAAGGTTATTATTGCTGCTGGAGCCGTTAAAATACACTGAAAATATTCTGTTTGTGATAAGTCTCCGTAAAGCCAGAACAATATTGAATGTAATCTTTCATCATACGAAAATGAGATGATAAACATAATAATTGCGGTAAAAAAGGCGTTTATTATTACACCAGCCAGAATCATATTAGATGAATCTGATTCTATTCCCTTCTTTCCTATGATCAAAACCAGTGCTACAGTTGTAATAGCCCCCAAAAAGGCTATTACAGGGATACCATAGTCATAGCTAAGTCCTGTAATTATGCCTATTACCGCACCTAAGGCACTGCCACTTGAGATCCCTAATATAAAGGGCTCTGCCAGTGGATTTCTTAATATAGATTGAAATACTACCCCTGCTAAGGAAAGTATAAAACCTGCTATTCCCGCAAATATTACTCTGGGCATCCTCAATTTTAGTATTATTGTTCTGGGAACTTCCAAGTTACTGTCATTACTAAATATTGCCTTTGCTATAATCTTAACGGGGATCTTGATCGTACCGACACATGTAGAAAGCAGGAAAACAAAAAGCAAAATTAAACATAAAAGAAGAGAAACACATACTACCCGAGCAGGAGAGACAGGCGGATCAATCACTTTTTACCTCTGGGTGAATAAGTTTTATAAGTAACTTTAGACCCTGAGCAATTCGTGGCCCCGGTCTATCTACAAGATCCGAGTTTACGAGATAGATCCTGCCTTCTTTTACTGCAGGAATGCAGTTCCATCTGAGCCACTGCTGTTTTGCTTTTTCAAACATGCCACCTCTTTCCATACACGATATGAGGATCACCTCGGGCTTTTTTGCTATAACTTGTTCGATACTCATTTTAGGATATCTAATAAACTGATCCTCTGCAATGTTTATCCCTCTGGCAAGCCTTATAAGGTCGTTTTGAAAGGTGTATCTGTTGACCGTAATAATAGGTTTGTTGTTTATTTGAAAAAATACCTTTACAAGCTTTAAGCCTTTCAGTCTCTTTGATCTTTCATATATTTGTTTTTTTAGCGTATGAACAAGAGCTCTTCCTCTTTCATAGCTTCCAACAACTGAGCTAACCTTCAGGATAACTTCCAAGATATCTCGGATACTGTTTGGTTCTTTAGCCATGTACACTTTTATGCCAGCATTCTTTAGTCTTTTTATTTGATCTTTTCTGTTGTTTCCCCACATTCCAATAGCGAGGTCTGGCTGGAGGAAGATTATCTTTTCCAAATTGAGGTGGATATATGAACCTACTTTAACTATTTTCTGAGCTTGTGGTGGATAATTACTGAAAGAACTCACACCCACTATTTTTTTCCCCGCTCCTACTGCGAATAGTATTTCGGTTATACTCGGAGCAAGAGCTACTATCCGTGATGGGAAAGGTTTTGCGTATACATTAGAAGTAATGAGAAAAAGAAACAAATTGGTTATCAAAAATTTATTAACTTTTTTCATCTAAAATACGGATAGTTAAAAATGCCTGCAACACTGAAGTTAAAGGTATCATAAAAAGCGATTCAG
>CAYMUI010000094.1:0-22323 GCA_964393645.1 uncultured Desulfobacterales bacterium
AAAACAACTATATCTGCAAGCTGTCTTTTTGCCATTTCTATGTATTGGAGTATCTTTTGCGTATTGTATTCAAAATCTCCTACAATGGGGTTTATTTGTGCCTGTGCTACTCTCAGAATCGGCATAATTTACACCTCACCACCTTAGTTAGGATTTATTGTATATCATACCGATTTGGAGGAAGAAAAGGGATTTTATTTGAGCTTTAAATTTAAAGAGAACTTATATTCAAACTGTAAAAAGATGTGTTGAGCGTCATTGTTGTCCACATTATGAGTAACAAAGTCTCCTGCATCAAAGTATGCGTAAATTACAGAAAATTTAATCCTTTTTGAAAACTTCCAGATAAATTGAAAATCGTATTCATTGCCAAGATGCTTATAGTTGAATCCATCCTTATTCCTGTAGCCATAAAATCCCCATTTGTCCTCTGCCTTATCAAGATTGAAGTTATGGAAAGCAAACTTAAAATTAACCCGTTTTGAAGGGGTAAGATACAAGTTTATCTGGTTGTCTACAAGATTTGACCAATTTATTATATCCATTCTTCCATAATGGATTCCACATGTGCTTCCAAAAGGTTTTGTAAATGTCTTTATCACCCCATCTGAAGGATCTGAATCCCCACTGGCAAAGACCCTGCCTATAACAATATTTGGGCTTCCGAAAAGTTTTTCAAATCTGTACCCAAGTTTTAAGACATATGCATATGCCCTTACTGTTTTATCTCCAATTGTTCCTAACTTAGAAACATAGGTGATATCCCAGTTTAAGTGGTAAAAATCATTGTTATAAAAGCGAGCTCCAAAATAGTATGTATCCTCTTCAGGCTTTATGTCATGAAAGAGACTGTTTTTCCATGCAAAAAAAGGTTCTAAAAAACCATATCCTGATAAAACAAAGTGAGAATAAAAACCAACTCCTTGATATACATGTTTGTGCAAGAGACTAAAAGAATTCGGATCTTTTTCTCTTGTTTGTCCGTACCAAACATCTACGAAATTTTCTCTTTTTTTGTAAGAAAACTTCACTGCATCCCATAACCAACCTATAGCATTTCCCCAGCCTCCTGGCCCAAATATTCTTCTATCTCCATACCATATCTTTTGTCTTCCGATCTTTACAGAAAGTCCGTTAAAAAATAAATCTTTTACTTGTATGTATCCGTTAAAAAGTTCCAAATACTCTTCGTATGGATCCATAACAAATTCATCATCTGTTCCTCTGTTTTTTACAAAGTCATCTTGATCAAGAGACCATCCCCATGCCCTGGCATCATATAAATGGAAAGAGAAAACTACCTTTTCATTTAAGTGATAAGTAAAACCGGCAACAATTCTTTGCAAAAGAACTTTATCATCTGAATCTCCGTATGCCTTACCCTTTGCGTCAATAGAATGATCTCCATATGCTTTTCTGTTTATGCCACTCATAATATCAAGCCTTTCCCTTAGCTGGCAGTCAAAAAACAGAGAAGATGCTCCAGACAGGCTCTGCATGATAAACAAAAATATCGCCGTTAGCACATACAAATACATTTGCAGATTTATACATATGTGCAAATTTGCAGATTTATACACAAAAAAAATGAAAAGATGTCAAGAGATATTTTGTTTCTTTTCTGGAAGGGGTCTGAAACTTATTGTGCAGCATCCTATGTCTATTGAACCCACTATGTCCTTTCCTGATCTTGCTGAAATCTCCGGGTTAATACTGTATTTTACATTTTTTCCCTCTCTTAATGCCCTTACCAAACCAGCTTTTTTTAAAACGGTAAGATGACGAGATACATGATATTGTTTCATATTTAATTCTTTTGCTATCTCATTAACACAACCTTCTTTGTTTAAAAGAAAGCGCAAAATCTTAATTCTGGTTTCTTCTGCTATTGCCTTTAGTATGTCGGCACATTCTTCAGGGCAGCAACACTTATAGGCCATTTTTTCAATCTCTAAAAGTCTTTTGTTTTTAATTTAGCATTTATTTTCTTAAAATCAAGTAGATTAAAATCGATTTTCCTATCTGGTATCAAAGTCCGCTCTACAGCCCATAAGAAGTAATTATAGCTGCCAATGCACCGGTAATAAGGAAGTTAAGTTCTACAAGCATTTCCGAATATATACTTAAATAAAGCCACTTTTTTTCATATGCCACTGTGCATAAGAAAAGCCCAAAGATAGGAATAAGCATGATATATGAAAAATACGGAAATATCTTACTGAGTCCTGCTATAAGAAGTATAGAAGCAAGGAAGATAAGAAGAATTCTGATAAAAGTAAGAGCCTTTCTTTCTCCGATGATTATGGGAAGCGTTTCTGTTCCAACTATAAGGTTTCCTTGTATCTGGAACACATCAAAGATAAGGGCTCTAACATAACTTAGTATAAAAACTACTAAGCTGGCCAGTATAGCAGATAAAGAAAATCGACATTCATTCCCTAAGATAGGAAATATAGAGACAACACAAGTCCAACCTATTGCTTCTGCCAAACTTCTGGAGCCAGGAATGTCTTTCAACTTGGTATATCCAAACCTTTTTTTTATTGTCTCGGGAAAAACAGGTACACTGTAGATAAGGCCTAAGATACAGAGACCTATGATGAAGAAGAAGGCTGTTATTCCCATAGCAAAAGCGAGAAAAAAGCCTGCTACTATAGAGAACAAGCTGGTAATAAATAATATTCTGCTGTTTCTTCTAAGAAAATCTGCCTTTTGAGGATCGTTGTAAATACTGGCACCTTTGTCCAAAAAAAGATTCAATCCGTGCATGGCGTAAACATACAAGAAACTGATAAGTGGAAATATAGGATCAGGGCTTAATTGAGATAAAACCACATACGCATAAGAAAGAGACGCTGCCCCAAGAGCTACTGTTATATTGCTCATAAGCATAAGTCTTGAAATCTGCTTTAACTTGTGCACAAGACCAAGAGATTTTCTTTTTTTAATGGATTCTATTTCAGTTACTACCTTTTTGATTATCCAGTTAGGAGTGGAGGCGCCTGCTGTAACCCCTATACGTTCTGCTTTAAGTATTTCTTCGCTATTTAACTCTTTTTCTGTCTCCACATGTAAAACCCTTGCACCTGCCTCTTTTGCCACCTGTACAAGCCTTTTAGTGTTTCCACTGTGGTATCCTCCCACTACGACTATGCAGTCGGTTTCTTTTGCCAAGTTTCTTACCTCTTCCTGTCTTTGATTTGTTGCTTCACAGATAGTGTTAAATATCTTTACTTCTGGAAATCTTTCTCTTAAAGCCGAGGTTATTTCTCTGTATCTGAGTTTGTTTTGGGTAGTTTGGGCCACCACTATAACTTTCTCCATTTGTGGCAGGCTTTCGATATCTTTCACTTCCTGAATTACATACACTGGCCCTTGACTATATCCTACCAGTCCTTTCACTTCTGCATGTCCTATGTCACCAACAATTATCGCGGAATACCCTTTCCCGGTATAGTGTCTTATTATGCCTTGCACTTTTGCTACCTTGGGACATGTGGCATCTAAAATATTCAGTCCTTTTCTTTTAATCCTGTCTTTTTCATCGGGTGGGATACCATGAGCCCTTATCACAATTGTTCCAGAGTCAAGTTTATCTATCTCATCCAAGCTATTTATTGTCTTTATTCCCTTTGACTCCAAAAGCTCTACCACCTGTTTGTTGTGTATAAGAGGGCCATATGTGTATATAGGGCCTGAATCTTTTAAAGATCTTGCAAGAACAAGTTCCAGTGCCCTTCTGACCCCCATACAGAATCCCGCAGTCTTAGCCACTTTTATTTCCATCTGTTCTCTCCTTTAGTAAAGAAAAATAGCTGTTTAAAAGACAGATAAGTTCTTCTTCACTTTTAGCACTGCCCACCTTTTCTCTAAAAGTGCTGCTGTAGGGCAAACCCTTAGAATACCATATGAGTATCGCTTTAAGAGGTCCTAAGGCTTGTTTTTTTCTCATAAGTTCTCTGACAATACTCAAATGCCTAAGTATTACGGTCTTTCTCTCAGATAAGGTTGGAGTTTGGTTTTTAAATATCCAAGGATTGCCGATAGCTCCTCGTGCTATCATAACGATGTCACAGCCTGTATCCCGAAACATTCTCTTTGCATCTTCAAAACTGAAGACATCCCCATTACCTATTATAATAACATCTGAGTTTTCTTTTGCTTTTTTTATTATATTCCAGTCTGCCTTAACATCATATCCCTGTATCGCATATCTCGCATGTATGGTAACCGCATTTACGCCGTTTTCTTCGGCAATTTTTAGTAATTCCAAAAAAACGGGTTTCTCTGGACTCCAGCCCGCTCTGATCTTTACAGTAAGAGGTACAGAACAGGCCTTTCTTACAGCTTTTATCACTTTTTCTGCCTTTTTTAGGTCTTTAAGAAGTGATGCCCCAGCCCCTGTTTTAGTTACTTTTTTTACAGGGCATCCCATATTTATATCAATTATATCTGCACCATGTTCAACAAGAATCTGGGCTGCATCTGACATAATTTCTGGTTCTGAACCAAATATTTGCATTGATATAGGTTTTTCCTCTTTTCGATGTACCAGATATTCATAGGTTCTTTTCTGTCCATAACATAGTCCTTTTGCACTAATCATCTCTGTATGTACAAGTGCTGCCCCAAATTCTTTTGCTATAAGCCTAAATGCCATATTTGTTATACCTGCCATAGGAGCGAGCACGAGTCTGCTTTTTAAAATAACATTTCCTATTTTGATTTTGCTTGACACACACATATTTCATCAATAGCCTTTATTCACAATGAAGAAAATAAAATTGAACATAGGAGCTGGAATAACATACATTCCAGGTTTTATAAACATCGATATACTGCCTCACGCAGATATATGCTTAGATCTTAACAAAGACAGACTTCCGTTTGAAGACAATAGTGTAGAAGTAGTGTTTTCTTACCATACACTGGAGCATATAAAAGAGTACCTTTATGCCCTTAAAGAAATATACCGGGTATTAAAGCACAAAGGAAAGCTTTTTTTAGGACTGCCCTATGTGTCTTCCACCAGATATCACCTTGTAAATCCTTATCATTACAACAACTTCAACGAATATTCTTTTGACTTCTTTGACCCGGAAAAACTGTTAGGATCAGCAGGAGAATCTCCTGATATTATGTTTAAAATAGTGTTTTGTGAATTTCATTATGTGGGAATATTCAAATACCTGCCTTCTGTTTTAAAAAACTGGTGCAGACACCATCTTTTAAATGTAGTGAGAAAGATGGATGTGGGGCTTTTGGCTATAAAAGACAGAGAAGATCTGCCTGTTATAACAAGAGCTTTAAAGAAAGAAATGAAAAAGGAATTTAATTTCTATCTAAAAGCAAGAAAAAGATATGCAAGATGAAGATCCTGTTTTTCGTGGAACATTTTAAAAATATTGGAGGAGCTGAAAATCTGGTCATATCCGTATGCAAAGAGCTTTCTAAAAGAGGTCACGAAGTTCACGTAATATGTAAAGACAGTGAACCAACGGGTTCTATAAAGGTTCATAGGGGATTTTCTGAAATTAAAGAGACAATTGATAAGACGAAACCAGATGTTACTTTTGACTGGGGTCTTTTTGAAAGAGCCGATTTATCAAGACTGGGAGGAAGTATCCACGAAATATTTCTAAGATACAGTCTTTTTTCCTATCCTTTAGTTTTTAGACCCTTTAAGTGGTTATCCTACAGAATAGGAAAACACAGAGAAAAGATAAGGCACCAACGATATGTGCTGAGTAGCAGAAACACAATCTACATTGCACCTTCTAATTTTGTAAAAGAGCATTGTTTAAGATACGGGCTTTTGGAACATAAGATCAGAGTAATTTATAACGGTGTAGACCTTAACAGGTTTTCTCCTCCTTCCAGAAAGAACAGACTTTTGGAAAGAGAAAAATGGGGTATAAGAAGAGATGAAGTGGTATTTTTGTTTATAGCTCACAATTTAAGGCTAAAAAATATAGCTCTTTTAAAAAGAGTATTTGACATGTTGTATAAAAAATACCCATTTGTAAAATTGCTCGTTGTTGGAAAAAGAAGGCCTCACTTTAATGCCCCTTACCTCATATACACCGGGACTACCCAAGAGATATGGAAGATTTATTGGGCTGCAGATGTACTTGTCCATCCAAGCTATTTCGATACATTTGGCTCGGTTGTGCTTGAGGCAATGGCATGTGGGATTCCTGCTGTTGTAAGTGCTTGGGCAGGAGCATCGGAAATTGTGGAGGGCTCAGGATTTGTTCTTCCAGTTGTAGGGAAGAATGTGCCCGCCTTATGGGAACATAGTTTAGAAAAGATGTTAGATAAAAGTATCAGGAAACAGTTAGGAATTAATGCAGAAAAGACTTCCCGCAACTACGGAATCATTTCATATGTAAATAAGATAGAGGCATTGCTTGAAGAGACATTAAATGCCCAAAAATAAAAGCTTACCCTACCCAAAGAAATAGAAATGAAAGTGCTCATATGTGGATATAACTTATACGGATACTTAGATTCTATAAAAAAAGGTTTTATTAAGGCAGGATGTGATGTAAAGACCTTTTACCATAAAAATGTAAGCATAAGAAAACTAAGACATGGAAGTCTTTTAAAGAGACTGTTTGCCTGGATAAGGCTTAAACAAATAAACAATTCTTTAAAAAAGACCTTTTTGAATTTCATGCCTGAACTAACCCTTTGTATTAATGGATCTTCTGTGCTTCCGGAGACCGCATCTTTCCTGTCAAACAATTCCATGTCAGTGCTGTGGCTTGTGGACTCATTAGAAAGGGTGGCAACTTCCATAAACACAGTGACCGAGTTTAAGAAGGTGTTTGTTTTTGAACCAACTGATACAAAAAAGATCCAAGGCTCAGAGTATCTGCCTTACGGATTTGATGAAGACATATACTTCAAGAAAGACATAAAAAAAGTATACGATGTAAGCTTTGTTGGGGCAGGACATACAGAAAGATATGAACCTCTAAATGAAATTGCTCGGCTATGTGACTGTGAAGGTATCAAAATGCATGTCTTTGGACCATTTACTTTATTTAAAAAAAGAGCCGAGTACAGAAAAAGATACCCTTTTTTATTTAAAGCCATCGTACAAAATAAAAGGATATCTCCTCCTTCGGTAAATGAAATTTACAACCAGAGCTGGATAAATATAAATGTGCATCATCCTCAGTCAAAAGAAGGGATAAATCCCCGGACTTTTGAGATAGCAGGCTCTGGAAACTTTCAGCTTGTAGAAGAAAAAAAAGTGCTTAGAATGTTCTTTGAAAAAGATGAAATGATCACCTATTCAGACATAAAGGATTTAAAAGATAAGATCGTTTATTTTCTGAGAAATAAAGAAAAGCTATTCGAGATTTCAAAAAAAGCGTTGAAAAGAGCCATTCAGGAACACACTTTCACTCACAGGGCAGTATATATCTTAGACAGAGTTTAGATAAGAAGCAGATCATAGATTTCATTTGAATAAGCATAAAGATCTATAAACTTTTTAAATTCGGCATTACTAAGCTTCTCCCCTTTTTTTGCAAATACCTTAATTCCACATCCACTTCTAAAAGACTGGATAAGCTGGTCATCCATTTTATTTTGCCTGCCCGTAGATTTTGACCTTTTTCGAGCATGAGATATTCCGACAGCAACCTCATCCTTAGTAATGACTAATCCTCTCACATACCCTTTGTCTAATTCTAACATGTCTTCTTCATTGACAGAGATGATTCTTTTTTTCGCAGATTCACACAGATATATTCTTTCTCCTGCTGTAGTAAGAGTGTGAGGATGAAAGAGAGCCTCTTTTATTACTCTTTCCTTAGTTATATCCATTAAAAATCCATTTCTTGCGGTAATCCATTGATCTCCTGCTTTTTTACCAAATGCACTTATTAACATACTGTTTTTGACCCATATTATAGAATTTATGTGAACGGTATCTTTTTCTCCATCGTTCATTCTCCAGTAAAATCTCTCTTCTCCTGTATCTGGACAAAATTCCACTATAGAATCGTTTCCTGTAGATGCAATGTATACTTTCCCGTCTCTTACTACTATGGAATGCCCATCCTTTACCTTTCTAAGCTTCCAGCGTTTTTTTACTTTATAATCTCTGCCAATATAAATAAGCCTGTGTGTTTTAGCCTGAAGCAAACATAAAAAACCGTCTTTGTACTTAGTAAGTCCTGTCACTCCTGTTGGCCCCCATGTCCACCATCTCACTTTTATCGGTTTTATTGTTTCATCGTCGGTATCAACCTCAAGCAAAAACACCTTCGGATAAAGCATCTTACATCCTCTTTCTTTTTCTACAGATGCTTTTTTATTGCACAGACTTACTATAAGTTTCATGATAAGCCCTTTTGCAACCATAATATAACATCAAATTAATCTATACAAAATCATATCCTAATCAAAAAATTCAATTTGACAAATTGATACTATTGAAGCTATCAAGTATTCAAAATCTCTTAAGAGGACGGAAGTGATGATGAATAGAAGAGAATTTTTAAAGAGTATCATCAAAACAGCAATAGCAACCGGGCTTTATCCTGTGCTTTCATACGCAGAACTTGAAAAACATTCTCCTACAGGGAAAAACATAGAGAGGCATGTAATTGGATGTATGTGGTGTCAGAATGGGTGCAGTATGATAGCTTATGTAAAAAATGGGAAATTAGTCCATCTAACTGGAAATCCCTCCGATCCCGTCACAAAAGGGAAGATCTGCATCAAGGCTTTCGGAAGTCTCGAACTTTTAAACAGCCCCTACAGACTTACTTATCCGCTAAAAAGAGTAGGAGACAGAGGAGACAAAGCGAAATTTGTGAGAATAAGCTGGGATGAGGCATTGGATGAGATTGCAGAGAAGCTAAAGAGAATAAAAGAAAAATATGGGGGAGAGGCGCTTGGAATCTGGGCATCTGGACGAAGTGCTCATGATGGGCGTTATTTAAACAAAGCTTTTGCAAAATTATATGGAACACCGAATTACGAAAAAACAGGGCCATTTTGTAACTATTCTGGAAAGATTGCCGGTATTGCTACCGTAGGAACAGGACATACGCCTTGGATCTATTCGGATGACGATTTTTTTTCAGCAGATCTTTACATCCTTGTAGGAAGTAATATGGCAGAAACAAGACCTGTTATATTTTCAAGGCTCATGGAAAGAAAAATAAAAAATAATTTCACTCTCGTGGTAATAGATCCACGAAAGTCAAAGACCGCGGAAAAAGCAGATCTTTGGCTTCCTATAAGACCTGGAACAGACTTAGCTCTTGCCCTTTCCATGATCTATTGGACTATCCAAAAAGGATTTGTGGCAGAAGAATTTGTGAAAAAGTACACGCTCGGATTTGAGAAACTTAAAGAAGAAGTCTTATCCCGAGGCTACGATCTTCAATGGGCCTCGGAAGTAACAGGAATACCGAAAGATCAAATTTCTTACTTAGCAAAAACTTATGCCAGTACAAAGAGGGCGATTCTGGTATCAAATTGTGGTATTAGCCATCATACAAATGCCGTCCAAACCCATCGAGCATTTTACATCTTAGCAGCCATCACCGGACATTATGGGTATAAGGCTACCGGATACTGTTGTTTAAACAACGGGGGTATATCCATTGGATCTCTTCCTGTGCCTAAGCACAGAATTCCGAAAACAAGGCCAGAGCTTAGCAAAAATCCTGTGGGATGGTTGGAATCCTTAGATAATCCTGCTTATCCTTATAAACTTAGAGCACTTATATGCACAGGAAGTCCTCTGACTCAATGGCCAGATCAAAATAAAGTTAGATATTACATAAGCAAACTTGAGCTGAGCGTTTATAACGGTCTTGTGCCAAATATAAACTGTTACTATTTTGATTATATACTTCCTGCTGCTACATGGGTTGAAGCAGGAGGAATTTCACCAGTATCTGATGACAGTCGTTTTGTGTGGACACCAAAGCTTGTGGACCCACCAGGTGAAGCAAAACCTGACAGGTGGTGGTGGATAGAACTTGGAAAAAGAATGGGATGGGAAGACATATTTAAAGACGAACTGAAAGATCCGGTTAAGCTGCAGGATTTTGTGGGAAAAAATAAAGGTTACACAGTCCGGCTTTTTCTAAGTAAAAAAAGCAATGCTATTCGTGCTCCTATAAAATTTATAAATGGAAAGGTAAAAGAAAGGGATACTCTTTTCTTGGACAAAAAATTCCTGACGAAAAGCGGCAAAATAGAAATCTGGACAAAATCCTTGGAGGATAAATTTAAAAAGTACGGCTTATCAGCAATACCAGTATACTATACAGATCCTGAAGTAGCCAAAAAAGGTGAAGAAACTATTTCTTATAACAAACTTGTATCCTCTCCATTTCAAAAAAATAAGTGTTTAACTTTTAGTGTCAAACTGATCAAAACTGAAAAAGAAAGAGGAAGACTTTCTGCCTACCTCATAACAGGGAGACCTTCGGTTGCTATTATGGGACATACCTCACACTGGATAAGGAAACTAAATCAGGTATGTGCTGAACAGTTCTGTTTAATTCATCCAGAGTTAGCTGGTAAGTTAAACCTAAAAGATGGGGATTACATCAAACTTGTATCTGACCGAGGGGAAGTAGAAGCAATAGCAAAAGTAAGTCCAAGAATAAGAAAAGACACTGTGTTTGTTCCTTATAGCTTTGGCAAAAAGTCTCCCTTTAGTCAGTGGAGCACGGTAAACTTTCTTACTAACTTAGGTGATAGGTGCCCTGTAAGTGGACAGATAGCTTTCAAAGGCGTAAAAGTCTTTATACTTAAAAGAAATTCCAACCCTTAGTTTAACAGTCAAAAAGGTCTTTTAATCAAAGAAAAAATTTATGATAATATCTTTAGCTGTTCGATAGCTTTAGTCCTATAAAATTGAAATCGCTTATTTGTATTTGACATCTTGTATATACTACCCATAATAGTATTGCCTTCTAACAAAACAGGATAAAAGGGTGCTATGAAGATAGTAGACATTGTTGGAGCAAGACCTCAGTTTATAAAGCTTGCGCCTATATTAAAAAAAGTGATGAAAAACAGTCAATTACAAGAAATCTTAGTCCATACAGGACAGCATTATGATTATGAAATGTCAGAGCTTTTCTTTGAAGAACTTGGCTTAAAAGATCCAGATTATCACCTCGGAGTAGGTTCAGGAAGCCATGCCTATCAAACAGGAGAAATGATGAAAAAAATCGAAGATGTTCTCAAAAAAGAAAAGCCCGATCTTGTTATGGTATATGGAGATACTAACTCAACCCTTGCTGGTGCCATTGCGGCGACCAAATTGCATATAAAAGTGGCACATGTAGAAGCTGGATTAAGAAGCTTTAACAAAAAAATGCCAGAAGAAATAAATAGAGTGCTTACAGACCATGTTTCAGATTTGCTTTTTTGTCCTACAGAAACCGCTGTAAAAAATCTGGAAAAAGAAGGGATAACCAAAGGGGTGTATTTAGTAGGGGATGTAATGTATGATGCAGCAATGGATTATATGACTCTTGCAGAGAAAAAATCTTTCATCCTTGAAAAACTTTCTTTGTACTCTAATTCTTATGTGTTAGCTACTATTCATAGAGCAGAAAATACCGAAAATAAAAAATATCTTTGTAATATTTTAAAGGGATTAGATGCCATATCTCGAAATATATCTCCTGTCATATTTCCGGTACATCCTCGTACCATGAACAAAATGAAAGAATACGGAATTGAAGCGAAACATGTAAGACTTATCAAACCTGTATCTTATTTAGATATGCTTGTATTAGAAAAGAACGCCAAGATAATCATTACCGATTCTGGTGGTGTTCAAAAAGAAGCGTTTTTCTTTAAAGTTCCATGTATAACATTAAGAAATGAAACCGAATGGATAGAAACCGTAAAAGCAGGATGGAATAGATTAATAAAACCCGAGCCTGATGTTATCTTTAAAACTGCTCTTAATATAAATGTCGGTTTAGAAAATCCACAGGCTTACGGAGATGGACACGCTTCTAAAAAAATAGTAGATCTGCTGATAACGAAAGCACTATTAAGGAAGTAGTGAAGGTGATAAGATGTTTTATGTATATAAGAGGCTATCAGATAGACAAAAAGACAACTTACAGGCTGATGAGACAGCAGAATTTGCTTCAGAAGAAACCGAATGCTACAAAGCCAAAAGAAAGACTCGACATGGATGTGACAAAATTATAAATAAATGGTTTTAAATGAGTAGAATTTAGCTATTAGTATATAAAATTTACTTTTATGTGTTTCAGGTAGTAAACGGAAAAAGAAGAGGGCAAAAAAGTTGCATAGAAGACTTAACAACTTTTTCTAATTTTTAGTCTTGATTTTTGGGGAGCAGTACAAGATATTTTTATAATTAATAGAAGTGGTTATGGTGGAAGTGATTAAAAAAGTTATAAAATACAGAAAAATACTATTTTCTACCATTACTATTGATATAAAAAGTAGATATGCTGGTTCTTTTCTTGGATGCTTTTGGCTTATTCTTTATCCATTTATGTTTCTTATAACATATGCTGTAGTTTACATTTTTATATTTAAAGTCAGGTTAAAGATACTTTCTCCGTATGAGTATGTACTTCTGATATTTGCTGGACTTATCCCATTTTTGAGTTTTTCAGAAGCTATTACAAGAGGTGTTACAGCTGTAACATCCAATGTTAATCTAATAAAAAACACTTTATTTCCCATCGAATTTATCCCTTTAAATATATCCATTTCCTCTCAAATAAATCAGATGATCGGTTTTTTGTTATTAATACTTGCACTTATTTTTATGAAAAAAGTGAGTTGGATGATAGTTTTTATTTTTCCTGTATGGATGATGCAAATTTTATTTACTGCTGGCATTAGCTGGTTTGTTTCTGCACTTAATGTGTTTTTCAAGGATATAGGCAATATTATTCCTTTGTTAATAATAATAACCATGTTAATAAGTCCTATTGCTTATACAGAAGATATGATTCCTTCAAGACTTAAGACACTTCTGTACTTTAATCCTCTTTATTATATGGTAATACTATATCAAAAGATATTTATTTTTAATCAATTTGATTTAAAACTATTTGTCATATTCTCTGTAATTTCCATTATTGTGTTCTATTTTGGATATTCCTTCTTTAGTAGGCTAAAAGGGGCATTTAGTGATCATGTCTGAAATTGCTATCTCACTTAAGAATGTATCAAAAATGTATAAATTATATAAATCTAAAAGAGCAAAGATTCTTGATTTATTAGGACTTAGTATTTTTTCTGATTATGAAGAATTTTGGGCTTTAAAGGATATAAATTTGGAAGTAAAAAAAGGAGAGAGAATCGGAATAATAGGCCCGAATGGAGCGGGCAAATCTACCCTCCTGAAAATTATATCTGGCAATATATCTCCAACTGAAGGTGATGTTTATGTAAATGGAGATATACAACCGCTATTAGAAATAGGTACTGGATTTCATCCAGAGTTTACAGGAAGGGAAAATATAAGAGCATCTCTTGCATATATGGGTTTTTCTTCTTCTCAGATTAAAGAAAAGGAAGAGGAAATAATTGAATTTGCTGAGTTAGATGAATTTATAGATCAGCCTGTTAAAACATATTCAAGCGGTATGTATTCAAGACTCGCTTTTTCTACAGCAACTGCTGTAGAACCAGATATTCTTATTATAGATGAAATATTGGGTGTTGGAGATGCATATTTTGCGAGTAAATGCTTGGATAGGATGAAAAAGCTTACTGAAGAGTCTGGAACAACTGTATTATTTGTTAGTCATGATCTCACAAGTGTAGAAAGATTATGTGAAAGATGTATATGGATAGAAAGAGGAAAAATTATAATGGAAGGTCCCACTCTTGATGTTACAAAAGCGTATTCAAGAAATATAAGACTTAGAGAAGAACAAAGATTAAGAGCCAAAAATCTTAAAATAAGTCTTGGAGCTTATAAGAAAATTTCATTAGAAAGCTATGCTGATACAATTATTCTTAGGTTTATAACTTCTAAAAATACAGATGGATTTATATTACATAAGGTCTCTCTATATCAAGATAAAAAGAAAACCCATGAATTGTTATTAGGAGATGCTCAAGATACAAATTCTACTCATTCTTGTTGGGTATTAGTAGATAGGACATCAAGGTGGACAAAGCCAATAAGGATAACTCACGGCATATGGGGACGTTCCCTTGCAAGTAACTCAAAGGTTGAAGCTCAAGGAATAGTTATATTTGTATTATATGCATATGATAAAAACTCATCATATGAAATAGAATTACACTATATACCTCCAAAAAAAGGCCTTATTTATTTAGAAGTATACGATGGGCAAGATTATAAAAGGTTTGGAGTACTAAATGCTTCTGAGTCCCGGAATATAAATAGATTTAAAACTTATCTTCCTAAATTAAAATTAAGAAAAGAAATAAAAACTAAGGATACAAGAGTTTCCAGATGGCCTGGCTCAAGAGAACTCATAATTGATAAGGTGATTTTGACAAACAGTTTTGGTGATGAAAAAAGTCTATTTAATGTAGGAGAGGAATTGAGACTTAAAATATATTTCTCTGCCAAAAAGGAAGGTTTGTATCCTGTTATTTTTTGTGCTGTCTTATACAGAATAGATGGGATTAGAGTATCATGTCATTTAAGTAAAAAAACTAATCTTTATTTAAAGAAAGATGAAAAGAATTTGGTAGAATTAATTTTTAAAGATCTAAATCTTGGAAATGGGAACTATGTATTTTCGGTAGCATTATACAAAGAAATAGATTCTTATATTTTATCAAAGCCAGAGGTATATGATTTAATTGATAAAAGCTATGAATTTCAAGTTGTGGGAAGAAGCCCTTTAGATGGAGCCATTTTCAATCATCCTTCTGATTGGTTTTTACATATGCCAAATAATTCTGTACAAAAGATATAATATATTGGAAAGATCTTATGAATTATAAATTTTCTGATTTTTGTCTATGTCCTAAATGTCTTGGTAGTCTCAAGGAAAAGAAAGAGGAGATATATTGTAAGAATTGCAATTCTTATTATCCTGTCCGCAATGGTATACCTATACTTATTCAAGAGCCTAAAGATAACAAAAAAGAGTATATAGAGTCTTATGTTAAGCTTGCAAAAGATGATTTAGAGAACCCTGTAGTTTCTCCTAAAATAAGAAGAGGTGTCCATTTATCTCTTATAAAATTTATAGGAGATATTAAAGGAAAAAAAGTATTGGATATAGGATCAGGACAAGGAATTTATCTCCAAGAAATAGATGCGGGATTTAAAGTGGCGTTGGATATAGCTTTTCCATATTTAGAGAAAATACCAAAAAACAATATAACGCCTGTATGTGCTGATGCAGAGACATTACCTATTGTTTCAGGATTTTTTGACATTATAATAATATCTGATATATTAGAACACTTGATAAATCCGGAGTTATTGGTAAATAGAGTATGGGAAATATCTCGTCCCGATACTCGTATAATTGTGCATATTCCTTGGGAAGAGAATCTTACCCCTTATTTGGATATGAAATACAAATATACTCATCTGAGAGCATTTTCGTCATTTGAAATATTTTCTCTGTTTTGCAAATTTAAATTAGTTCGTAGAAAATTTACATATCCTAATCTTAATGTTCCTATTTTTTTTCAAATTGAGCCCTGGCTTCCTTTATGGTTATTCAATTGGTTGCACAAGAGATTCTTTTTTAAAAACGGAGAGCAAGAAAAAGACACAAAACTTAGAAAAAAATGGATGGAAGAATTGCCTAAAAGAGAAAAATGGCTATTAATGTTGTGCAAGCCTTTATTTAGATTGTTAGAATTTAGAAAAATGGAATTTTAGGTATATTATTATGAACTTTGAAAACAAAAATAATAAAAAATATAACATACTCTTTTTATGTGATTATAACAAAAACAGTGCTAATACTATAATAGATCACTGCGAAAGCTTTAGAAAATACTCGAAACATAATTATTACTATGTAAATCCTACAGGTATATCAAAACCCTTTTGGTTAAATATGGATCATTTCGATATAGTAATAATTCATTATTCTATTTATATCTTAGGTGATTGGTATATAAACCCTACTTGGCGTTATGAAATCAGTAGAACAAAAGCATATAAAATCCAATTTATTCAAGATGAATATCGAACTGTTAATGCGATTACCCAACGGATGAAAGAATTGGGAATAAATATGCTTTTTACATGTGTACCCGAAGAAGAAATAAATAAAGTTTATCCTGAAGAAAGATTGCCTGGAGTAAAAAAGATTAACACCTTAACAGGGTACTGCCCCGAATATTTGATAAATGAAGAACCAGATTTTTCTACTCATTCGCAAAGACCCATTGATGTAGGATATAGAGGCAGGCCATTAGGATACTGGCTGGGAGAGTTAGCCCAAGAAAAAAGAATAATAGCTGAAAAATTTTTAGAGTATTCTAAAGGAAGTGGTCTTATATGTGACATTTCTTATAGAGAAGAAGACAGAATTTATGGTAAAAACTGGGTAAAATTTTTAAAATCCTGCCGTTGTGTACTTGGTACAGAAAGCGGGGCAAGTGTTGTGGATTTTACTGGAGAAATAGAAAAAAATGTTAAAAACTATTTAAAAAGCCACCCAAATGCTACCTTTGAAGAAGTAAGAGAGCTTTTTTTTAAAGATGAAGAATACAAAATAAAACTCAACCAAATATCTCCCAGAATATTTGAATCAATTGCTTGTGGTTGTTGTTTGATATTATTTGAAGGAAATTATTCGGGAATTCTTATTCCTGAAAAACACTATATCCCTCTAAAGAAGGACTTCAGCAATATAAATGAAGTTATAGAAAAAATAAAAGACAAAGATTACACAAGAAAAATTGCAGAAACTGCTTTTAATGAAATAATAAAGCCAGGTAAATATACTTATGAAAGTTTTATTTCTGACTTTGATAAGATTATAGACAGTATAGAAATAAAAAAAGAAAGAAATACCTCTCTCAAAAATACAGCTATTTTTCTTATCTTTACAAGAAGTTTTAAAGTAGTAACCTATCTACTTTCAAAAACCCTAATTGAACTTCTAATTATAATTCCTAAAAATATGTTTATTTCTTTGCTCAAAATTACTTATTCGAAACTGTATTCAAAAATGATACAAACTTGGTATATAACAAAACTGCTGTATCAGAGAATTCGGTTATATATGGATAGAATTTTTTGGTTAAAAAAAGCTTTCTTTTACGAAATAAAATATAGAATATTAAACCCAAAATAAATTAGGAGGTCTTTTATGAAAGTGTTAATTACAGGAGGTGGCGGTTTTATTGGCTCACATCTTGCGGACAAGCTTTTAGCAAGAGGAGACAAGGTATTAGTTATTGATAATTTTGCTACTGGAAGAAGAGAGAACTTATCACCTCATCCCAACTTAGAAGTTATTGAAGGCACAATAGCGGATAAGGAGTTAGTAAATTCATTATTTGAACGGTTTCAACCAGATATTGTAGTTCATGCTGCAGCTTCATATAAAGATCCTGATAACTGGGAAGAAGATGTAAAAACCAATACCTTGGGCGGCGCAATTATAGCACAAGCATCATCAAAGTATAATGTAAAACGA
Organism: uncultured Desulfobacterales bacterium; assembly: GCA_964393645.1. Classification (GTDB taxonomy): domain Bacteria; phylum Desulfobacterota; class DSM-4660; order Desulfatiglandales; family JALVZP01; genus JALVZP01. The sequence continues at coordinate 17,649 of CAYMUI010000094.1, forward strand.
CTTATATATTATCAAACAGCATTATGCTATGGTGTAAAACCACTGGAGCAACCTATAACATTAAACCATCCTCTTCGTCCCCTTGAGAGCAGTTATGCTATAAGTAAAACAGCAGCAGAGCATTATATAGCATTAAGCGGGGTAAATTTTATATCCTTTAGATTAGCAAATGTATACGGCCCACGAAACCTCAGTGGGCCTATCCCTACTTTCTTCAAAAGACTTTCTGCTGGACAAAAATGTTTTGTTATGGATACAAGAAGAGATTTTGTATATATAGATGACCTGATAGATATAAGTATAAAGGCTATCGATGGTGAAGGAAAATCAGGTTATTACCATGTATCTTCAGGTAAAGATTATTCAATTAAAGAGCTCTTTGAGTGTGTAGTGGAGGCAATGGGAGTAAAATTAGAGGAAGAGGTTGAAGTAAAACCCAGAAATCCTGATGACGCATACACCATTTTACTTGATCCCTCTGAAACAGAAAAAGAGTTTAACTGGAAACCTAAAGTTCCTCTTAAAGAAGGAATTAGAAAGGCTATAGAATGGTATAAAATTCATGGTGTTCCTGACACATACACCCATCTTAGAATAACGGAGGAAAAGAAATGAACTCCTTTGTCTCCAAAAGTAGATTCCTTGTTGTTGGTGGAGCAGGATTTGTAGGAAGTAATTTAGTTAGAACTTTACTTGATAAAGGTGCAAAAGAAATAGTAGTAATTGATAATCTTCTTTCCTCTGAAAAAGAAAATCTTCCTCAAGCCAAAGAGATTATTTTTATTCAAGGCTCCATAACAGACGATAATATCCTTTCGCAAATAAGTGATGAATTTGATTATATATTTCATTTAGCAACATTTCATGGAAATCAAAATTCTATATATGATCCATTGGCTGATCACGAAAACAATACTTTGACCACATTAAAACTTTTTAATCACATAAAAGACTTTAAGCGGATAAAAAAAGTGGTTTATTCAGGAGCAGGTTGTGCAGTAGCAAAAAAAGGCATGGTCGATAATGTATCTCCTGTAAAAGAAGACGAACCTATATCCTTTGAAATGGATAGCCCCTATTCTATTTCAAAATTAATAGGAGAATTCTATAGCGTTTATTTTTGGAGAAGATTTTCGCTTCCGGTTGTAAGAGCAAGATTTCAAAATGTATATGGACCTTGGGAAGTACTTGGAGCGGGGAAGTGGAGAGGTACTCCTGCTACTGTATGGAGAAATGTAATCCCAACTTTTATCTATAAAGCGCTCAAAAATGAACCTCTCCCTGTAGAAAACAAAGGAATAGCCACAAGAGATTTTATTTATGTAGAAGACATAGTAAAAGGTCTTTTATTATGCGCATTAAAAGGAGAAGCAGGCGATGTTTACAATCTTGCTACAGGACGGGAAACTTCTATTCTTGAATTAGCTAAGCTTATAAATGAACTTACAGGAAATAAAGCAGGAATAATATTTTTACCTAAAAGAGATTGGGATTCTTCTATAAGAAGAATTGGCTCTACTTTAAAAGCAAAAGAAAAACTTGGTTTTACCGCTCTTGTCGATATAAAAGAAGGTTTAAAAAAGACTATAAAATGGACACAAGAACACATAGATTATATAGAAAGAAACATATCTAAACACAGGCCTTACTTAGAATCATGTTAAACATTTTAATTGTATATTATCATCGCTATTCTTTTCCCATGAGACAGAGTATTAAAGATCATCTGTATTCGTTTAACAACTATTTTAAAAAAGCTTACTTTTTTTATTTAAACGCTGCTTTTCCATTACCATTCTATATCTTTTACATTAATTTTGATCTTATCATATTTCACACAACTTTTTTGTCCAGACTAAAATGGAGTCCATTGCCATATGAAAAACATATAAAAAAGTATAAAAAACTAACAAAACTAAAAGCTCCAAAAGTAATAATACCTCAAGACGAGTTTATAAGGTCAGATGTAATATGCAATTTCATTAAAGACTTTGATATCAAAGTAGTATTTACAACTTCTGATAAAAAAGAAATAGAGAAGATTTATCCAGAAATAGATAAAACAAAAGTAAAATTTGTTCAGGTACTAACAGGCTATCTTGATGAATATACTATTGCGAAGGTAAAAAAGATGTTAAGGCGATATAATAAAAGACCTATTGATATAGGATACAGAGTCACTAAGGTTCCATTTTCTTTAGGTAAGCATGGTTATGAAAAAGAAAAAATAGCGCATTTGTTTCAAAAGTACGGAAAAAAGTTTGGACTTAAAGTAGATATATCTACTGATGAAAAGGATATATTTCTCGGATTTGATTGGTATCGCTTTCTTTTAAAATGTAAATATACTATAGGTGTTGAAGGAGGAAGTAGCATACTTGATTTTGATGGAAGTATCCGAAAAAAGGTTCAAAAATATCTTCAAGAACATCCTAAAGCCAATTTCAAAGAAGTACAAAAGGAATGTCTTGCTGATGTAGAGGGGAATCTAAACCTTTTTGCAATATCTCCGAGGCATTTAGAAGCTTGTATGACGAAAACATGTCAAATACTGGTAGAAGGAAATTATAATGGAATACTAATCCCTTGGCGCCATTATATCCCTTTAAAAAGGGACTATAGTAATATAAAAGAAGTTATTGAACTTGTAAAAAAAGATTTAAAGAGAAATGAAATTGTGGAGCAGGCATATAAAGATATTGTAGAAAGTGGCAAATATACATACAAAGAATTTGTAAATAAAGTAATCTTTACATCCTTAGAAGACACGCTTCGAAATCAAAAAAGTACACTATCAGACATAATTTTCTACATACTTTACATACTAAATAAAGTGAGAGAATTTGTATTGTGGAAGCTTATACTTGTTGAGTCTGTTGTTATTGTTGTTCTTGAAAAGCTTCTTGGTTCAAAACAGCTAACAAAAATAAAAAAAATGATCAGGAGAGAAGATTAACGTGTGTGGCATAGCAGGAATTTTAGATCTAAACAAAAATGAAATAGAGAGATTATCAGACTATTTAGTAGTAATGAACGAGTTACAAAAGCACCGCGGACCCGATGGAGAAGGTATATGGATTCATAAACATGGGTTTGTCGGATTTGGTCATAGAAGACTAAGCATTATTGATCTTAAAACAGGCCAGCAGCCCATGACAGACGGTAGTGGAAATTGGATTACTTATAACGGAGAAATATACAACTATATAGAACTCAGAAAAGAATTAGGAGAAGAAAATTTTATTACTACTTCGGACACAGAAGTAATACTACAAGCTTATAAAAAGTGGGGTGTTGATTGTGTAAATCACTTAAGAGGAATGTTTGCTTTTGCTATCTGGGATGAGAAAAATCAGCTTTTATTTTGTGCAAGAGATAGATTTGGAATAAAACCTTTTTATTATACAGTTCAAAAAAATAGATTCATCTTTTCTTCAGAAGTAAAAGCAATGCTTCCTTTTTTAGATGAAATAGATATTTCCTTAGAAGCTTTAAAGGACTACCTTACATTTCAATTTTGTCTTTCTGGAAAAACCTTTTTCAAAAATGTATATGAGCTACTTCCAGCTCATAGATTGATTGTAAAAAATGGTTCTATAAAAATAGAAAAATACTGGGAGGTGTTTTACGATTTAGATTTCTACCACACTGAAAAATATTTTGAAGAAAGACTTCGTCAACTCATTTTAGAGTCTGTTACTCTTCATCTAAGAAGTGATGTGCCAGTAGGTTCTTATCTGAGCGGTGGACTTGATTCCAGCACAATGGCATCTCTCGCTGCTCAAAAACTGGATTATCCTGTTAAGGCATTTACAGGAAAATTTTCAAAGTGGCCAGGATATGATGAAAGTATGTATGCCAGGGCATTGGCAGAACATTGTAATTTAGAATTGTATGAAATAGATATTGATGAAAAAGACTTTGCACAAAACATCTCTAAGGTTATTTATCACTTAGATTATCCTGTTGCTGGACCAGGTTCATTTCCTCAGTACATGGTATCTCAGTTTGCTAGTAACCATTTGAAGGTAGTATTAGGAGGTCAAGGAGGAGACGAAATATTTGGAGGATATACCAGATACTTAATAGCCTATTTTGAGCAATGTATAAAAGGGGCAATAGAAGGTACACTTAATTCAGGAAATTTTATTGTAACTTATGAATCAATAATACCTAACCTTACCGCTTTAAAAAATTATAAACCACTACTTCAAGAATTTTGGAAAGAAGGGCTTTTTGAGAGCATGGATAAAAGATATTTTAGACTGATAAATAGAGCAAATAATTTAAAAGATGAAATAAACTGGGAATTGCTCGGTGATTATTCTCCCTTTGAGACCTTTAAAAGTATATTTAATGGAAACAATGTCCGAAAAGAGTCATACTTTGATCTTATGACTCACTTTGATTTTAAAACCCTGCTTCCTGCCCTTTTGCAGGTAGAAGACAGAGTAAGTATGGCTCATGGTCTTGAATCAAGGGTTCCATTTTTGGATCATCCTTTAGTAGAATTTGCTGCTACAATACCTTCAAACATAAAGTTTAAAAATGGCACCATGAAATATATATTAAAAAAAGTGGTTAAGCCTTTTCTACCAAAAGTAATATTTGAAAGAAAAGATAAAATGGGATTTCCAGTGCCTTTGAATGAATGGATGAAAGGAGAACTCAGAGA
>CAYMUI010000095.1:0-2077 GCA_964393645.1 uncultured Desulfobacterales bacterium
AAAAGCTGAACATCCGATGCAGATAGATTCTGAAGTTTAAGCTGATAAACCTTGCAGGTTTGCTTTTTCCTTCTTTCCTTCGTCTCTTTAATGCTGTTTTTTATTTTTTCGGCTTTTTTTATTTCCATTCCAACAAACAACCTCTGAGCAATTCATCTCTCCTTTGAAAAGGAGAGCATTCTTGCTCAAAAGATCGTAAAAGACCTGCCAAAAATCCACATGAAAAACAAAAGCAGGAATATCCGTAAATAGAACCACTTGCTCCTACACAAGGAATCTTTGAGCCGGGATTCAAAAAAATGTGTGCAATGGCTCCTGCCACTCCACAAACAACTACCATCTGAGATTGCAAAAATCTTTTACTAAAATTTATGAGAATCAGAAAGAGGTTCACAAAAGGAAAAGAACGAGAAGGATTTCTGTCTGTTAGAGGTATCATTGAAGGCTATGTTAAAGGCTTTAAAATTACAGATCAAGTCTTTAAGAACAGAACATTGTTCCAGCTTCACATAATCTCTTCTTGACAAAGAAACATGTGGAGGTTTAGAAGTAAAAACTAAACGCCACAAAGACCAAGGAGGAATTGTTAATGAAAGCAATGGTATTAGAAGGCATAGTAGATATGAGAGAAAACAAAAAACCTCTTAAATTGCAAGAACTTCCCGTACCTGAACCTAAGCACAAAGAAATCCTTATAAAAGTTCACGCATGCGGTGTCTGTCACACAGAACTGGATGAAATAGAAGGCAGGACCCCACCTGCCCATTTCCCCGTTGTTTTAGGTCATCAGGTTATAGGTACGGTGGAAGACATGGGAAAAGGGGCTGTCAAGTTTAAGAAAGGGGAAAGGGTCGGGGTTGGCTGGATCTATTCAGCTTGTGGAAGGTGTGACTACTGTAAAGGAGGAAATGAAAACCTGTGCCCAGAATTCAAGGCCACAGGAAGAGATGCAAACGGGGGATATGCGGAATACATGGTAATAAACGAGGACTTTGCGTGTAAGATACCTGAAGTATTCTCAGACACAGAAGCTGCTCCTCTGTTGTGTGCAGGAGCGATAGGCTATCGTTCCCTCAGGCTTACGAACCTAAAAGATGGACAAAATCTTGGTCTTACCGGATTTGGAGCTTCAGGACATCTTGTTTTAAAAATGGTGCAGCAGAAATTTCCCAACACAAAGGTGTTTGTTTTCGCGAGAAGTGAAAGAGAAAGAGAATTTGCAAAAGAGCTTGGAGCAGTATGGGCAGGTGATACAGAAGACAAAGCACCAGAACTTTTGGATGCCATTATTGATACAACACCTGTCTGGAAGCCTGTGGTAGAAGCGTTAAAAAACCTCAAGCCAGGAGGAAGACTGGTCATAAATGCCATAAGAAAAGAAGAAGGAGATAAGGATTATCTTCTCAAGATAAACTATGCCGAACATATGTGGATGGAAAAAGAAATAAAAAGCGTAGCAAATGTAGCAAGAAAAGACATAGAGGAATTTTTAGAACTTGCGTCCCGGATCCCCATAAAACCAGAGATACAGGAGTTTCCTCTGGAAGAAGCAAACACTGCTCTTGTAGAATTAAAAGAAAGAAAGATAAGAGGAGCAAAGGTGCTTAAAATAACCTCTTAGGATTGTTTTTTAAAAAGAGACCTTAGTTTGCCCGTGATAATCTCCTTGTAGAGAAACGCCATGGCGACTATTACTGCTAAGACCACGATCCAACTATGACATACATCCCAAGACAATCCTGATAGAACGAAAGTGGGAATCATCATAACTATTCCTATTCCTATTTTTCTTGGAAGATCCATAGCCGGCACCTCCTAAGGATAAGCTGCCATAAATATGTACTTTTCAAAAAACAATGTCAATTGAAATTCTGACATCTTTCAGCTATGCATCTAAGGAAGACTTAAGGGAGCTCAAGGAGCTACTCAAGAGGAAGGGATACTGGCAGACATCTGAAGTAGTAAAGCTTATAGGAGAGAGGTTTGGAGTAAGTTTATCCCAGGATCAGGTAAGGAGGATTCTGAGGGACAAACTTCATCTTACGTTTGTCTCTCAGCATCCTCCTTACCTGAGCCT
>CAYMUI010000096.1:0-11138 GCA_964393645.1 uncultured Desulfobacterales bacterium
CTCAATTACGATCCTATTTCCCGAATCCCCAAATATCTTTTTTACCATGATATCCTCTATTGCTTTTTCAGCATCTTCCACACTGTCACACACAATGCAGCCCTTTCCTGCAGCAAGTCCGTTAGCTTTTACCACCACCTGATACCCGATATTTCTCACATATTTTCTTGCCTCTTCTGGGTCATCAAAAACTTTAAACTCAGGTTTTGGTACCCCTATCTCTTTTAACAGATAATCAGTAAACGCTCTGTCACTTTCTATTTTTACATATTCTTTTCTAGGCCCTACTGTCCTTATCCCCTTTTCATTTAAGATATCTATAAGCCCTTCCTCTAAAGGATTTTCAGATCCCACATCTACAAGTTCCACTTTGTTTTTAACGCAAAAATCAGCCACCTCTTCAAAATCTCTTATGGGCACTCTTTCTATAAGCCCTCGCTTTCCTTTAGGAGTATAAAGGACACCCGGATTTCCAGGAGCAAAATAAACCTTTTTTACATGTGGACTGTCTCCGTATTTATCTGCCAGACAATGATCTCTTCCACCACTTCCATATACCAGTACCTTCATAAAAACACCTCCTGAGCTGAAAAATACTTGCGATAGAGAAAATAGTAGGTTAATTTTACACAAAAAATTGTTAAAATAAAGCAAAAGAAAAATGCGAGGTAAAAACGATGAAGAAAAAAACAAGGCCGGCTGTATTCGCCCGTTTAGGATGGTATCCCGAAGACAAAGACGAATGTGAAAGAATGATAAAAAAATGGAGTAAAAATGGAATAGAAATAAAGTCAGAGTCTACAAGGGGCATAGGAGGCATCGTACCACATGCAGGCTGGTTTTTTTCTGGAGAAGTAGCTTGCACTGTTTTCAGATGTATCTCAGAACTGACAAGTCCTGATACAGTGATTGTATTTGGAAAACATCTTGGTCCTGGATCCAGAAAAAGTATTATGGCAGAAGGATACTGGGAAACCCCATTTGGAGAAATAGAAATAGACAGTGAGCTTGCCCAAAAAATTTTAGAAGGAGAAGATTTTATTATAGAATCGAGCACTTATTTTGAAGAAGATAACACGATTGAATTACAACTTCCTTTTATAAAATATTTTTTCTCTTCTGCAAAACTTATCCCAATTGGTGCTCCTCCGACAGAGGAAATGCTTAGTGTAGCAAAAAAAATCGCTTTACTAAGTGGAAACAAATGTGTTGTAGCTATTGGCTCCACAGATCTCACCCATTATGGCCCTAATTACGGTTTTATGCCAGCAGGCACTGGCACCTCCGCTCTTCAGTGGAGCAAGCAAAACGACAAAAGGGTAATAGATAAAATGTTGGCATTAGACCCGGAAGGAGTTATCAAAGAAGCTCTGAGGAATCATAATGCCTGTTGCCCAGGAGCAGCAGCATCAGCCATCTGTATGGCAAAAGAGTTAGGAGCAACAGAAGGAGAGATGCTTATGTACACAACAAGTTATGAAAAATCTCCTGGCTCGAGCTTTGTAGGGTATGTGGGTATTATATTTTAAAAATAAAAAAGGAGGAAATCATGGAAAATGTGCTTTTGGAAAAAGACGGTTATATAGCGATAGTAAAGCTTAACAGAGAAAAAACCCTGAATTCTCTTGATATGCAAACATTTGAAGACTTAGGAAATGTATTCGAGCAGGTAACAAAAGACAGATCCATTAGAGTGATAATAGTTACTGGGACAGGAAAAGCATTCAGCAGTGGGCTTGACTTATCCGTTATGGAAGTAATCCACGAAATGGATAATGAAGAATTTCAGGTATGGCTTAGATATACGCAGGAACGCGTTTATAACATCTTGGAAGACACAGAAAAACCAACCATTGCCGCTATAAATGGACACGCGATAGGTGGTGGATTTGAGTTGGCACTTGCCTGCGATATAAGAATTTCAGTACCTGAAGCAAAGTTCGGGCTTCCGGAAGTAAACTTTGGTCTGGTACCCGATCTCGGAGGTGCTCAAAGATTGACTCGACTTACAAATCCGGGAATTGCGAAAGAACTTATATTTTCAGGAAGACTTATAGATGCTAATGAAGCGTACAGACTTGGTATAATAAATAAGATAGTCGAAAAAAAAGATCTTATAGATACGGCAAAAAAACTCATTGATAACAAAGCTCCTATTGCTATAAGTCTTTCTAAAACGATGGTAAATAAAGCAATAGACAGTGACAATAGAACAGGAATGGTGTATGCTGTACAGGCTCAAACCATATGTATTAAATCAAAGGATCATCAAGAAGCACTTTCCGCATACAAAGAAAAAAGGGAACCTCGTTATCAAGGAAAATAAACTTTTGGTCTTTACTTATAAGTGGCAGGTTTACATCTCCTACACGGGCTGTAACCTGCCCAAAATGCTTGATAGCAGTTTTTAAAAATTATTTTGTTTTTGGGTTTCATTCGTTTTCCAAAGGGACAATCAGGTCTGTGAAAAATAAAGGATCGTTTGTTCCCTATGTAATATCTTTCTTCATTTTTAAAAGGTCTACTCCATATTCCAATCTTTCTTTTCATTGCTTCCCGTTGCATTTTTATAAACAAACGCCGATACTTCAGATTTGGTTCTTTTAATAGCACATGAGCCAAACCATTCTTTAACAGTAATACATTAACCATTTGCCCAGTTTCTACTAAATAAACATAAGCTAAAAGCCTTCCATATCTGTCTCTTTTTTCTCTATCAAATTCAAGTCTGACAAGTTTTCCTTTAACCATATTTATATTAAATCTTCGCGCTTGAAGCGCCATAAACTCATGTCTTTTTCCTTCAGGATCCAGCTCAGGAGCATCTATGCCTAAATACCTAACTTTTTCTCCACTGCTAAGCAGAATGGTATCCCCATCATAAACAAACCTAACCTTGGCTATCTTTTCATTAGAAAAAGAAAAAACCCCGTCTAAAGCTAATGTGAGGGAAAGAATAATAAACAAGAATATATTTCTCTTTAAAAACATAAGCTAAAGAATTTTTTATTGACTTTAGATTTAAAATGCATTAAGATTAAATCAAACTTGTTGTAGATATGCAAGAAAAAATTTAAGGAGGGAGTTATGCCAGAAATAATGACTACAAAAGAGGTAGCAAAGTATTTGAAACTACATGAAATTACCGTATGTAAGTATGCTGCTGAAGGAAAGATCCCTGCTATAAGAATTGGAAGAGTGTGGAGATTCGACAAAGAAGCAATTGATAAATGGATAGCAGAAGAAGCAAGGATGCCTAAAAAAAAGAAAGATTAATTACTTCTATTAATAAATATGATATTCCTGCTTAAGTTTCATATAATCTTTTAATTCTTCTTTCCACTCTTCCCTCAAAAGAAAAAGCGAATGGTTTTTCTCTAAAGCTAAACGAACGTTCTTTCTACCGAGAATTAAATCAATAGGGCTGCGATCATATTCATACTCATAAGGCGGACTTTTCCAGCTAAAGTGTTCAGGATGAGTTTTTATAACCGACTGAAGTATACAAAGAGTGGTAAAGTAAGGTTCGTAAGTAAGTGGATTTAGTACATGAATAAAAAAACCGTAACATACTTTTCCTGCCCATTTGTTAAAAGTAGGTTTAAATAAAAATTCCTGCAGAAGACATCCTGTCAGCGAGAAGTTAGCCAACTCTTTTTTGAGCTTATCTATGTCCAAATATGGAGATCCAAAGATCTCAAAAGGCCTACATGTGCCTCTACCCTCTGATACATTAGTGCCTTCCCAAATAACTTGTCCCGGATAAACCATAGCGGTCTCTGGAAGAGGCATATTTGGTGACGGCATTATCCATTTAAGCCCTGTCTCTTCCCATAACATTTGTCTTTGCCACCCTTTCATAGGAACTATTTGCAAGTCACATTTTATGCTTAGCTCTTTATTAAAAAGTAGCGCTATCTCCCCGATAGTTAAACCATGTCTCATTGGCATAGAAAAAGGTCCAACAAAAGAGTAAAACTCTGGATCAAGAAGATTACCCTCTATTTTTTCGCCACCAAGAGGATTTGGCCTGTCTAAAACTACCACCATTTTGCCCTGCTCTGCACACGCCTTAAGACAATTTAGTATTGTGGAAGAAAATGTATAAACTCTTGTGCCCACATCTTGAAGATCAATTATCAGGATATCAATAAGGTCCAACATTTCTTGTGTAGGCGTTCTGGTTTTGCTATATAAACTAAATATTGGCACTTTAAGTTTTCTGTGAAATGAATGAGGCGTTTCAATCATATTATCCTGGTCTTCACCTGTATAACCATGCTGGGGCCCAAAAAGGGCTTTTATATGACCAGGCAAGAGTCTATTTACTACTGAACTTATGTGCTCTAATTTACTGTTTAAAGAAGCCTGATTCGATAAAATACCTATTCTATAACCACTTAGTTTTTTCCAATATCCATATTCTTCGAATACATCTAACCCTGTTAATACTTTTAATGAGGACATAAAGATGACCTCCATTTTTGAAAAAATATATCATGATTACTTGGAACATATCAAAAAAATAGATCTTAAGAGTTTATCCGAAAGAATAAATTCAAATGCAAGTTGGAACGGAAAAGAACTTAAGATCTCTCTTTTTTCTAAAACCTTTTTTATCTTAAAACAAGGAATCTTTAATTCCTTAGGCAAAAGAGCGCTTCATACAGAAATAGTAGTTCTAAGTAGATACATAATAGGATTTCCCAAAAACAAAATAGAAGATAAAGGAAAATGGAAGCATTATAGAGACTTTAAAAACGCTGCACCTCTTTTAAACACCTTTTCCAATAATGTTGAAAAAAAGATAGCCAGCACTTTTTCAGGAAAAAAAGAATTGCTAATAAAATGTTGTAAAAGATTATGTGGAATATCTTATACAGAAGAATGGCATTATGATGTAAGTTTTTTATTTCAGGCACTCCCTCACATTCCTTTACTTTTGCTTTTCAATGAAGCAGACGAGCTTTTTCCTGCGCAATGCATTATCTTGTTCAAAGAAACAATTGAATATTTTTTAGATATGGAGTCCGTAGCTATACTCGGCTTAATATTTACTGATTATCTTTTATCTCAGCTAAGATCTTTACAATAGGGGGTGTAATATATTCCGCGATATCAGATCTTGAACCTCCACCCAGACCTACAATATACCTTCCATCACATATTTCATCTGCAAGTTTTTTCACCTCTTTCACAATCCTTGGGAAAAAATCCCAACTTAGTCCTCTATCCCCGTAGTCTCCTTTTGCACAGTCATGACCTAATATATGAAAAATAAAATCTGGTTTAAAATCTATTGCTCTTGGCCAAAAGTTTTTAAAAACTTTTTCCATGTATTCATCATCAGTGGTATTAAAACCTACATCCACGTCAACTTTATACCCATCTCCTTCCACTTTATTAGTACTACAAAAACAAACATGTAACACATCTTTATCATTTAAAAAAAGAGCTCTCGTGCCATCACCATGATGAGAGTCAGTGTCAATAATAGCAAATTTCCTTACATTATATTTTTCTCTCATATATACTATCATCGGGCCTGCACCAGAAACAGTGCATCCTCCCCATGCATAATCAGGTCCTGCATGATGACAACAAGTAAGTGTAAGAAAAGCATTATCTATTTCTCCTGTCCATATCTTCTCCGCAGCTTTAACACAACCGTCAGCTACTCTTATCCCAGCTTCATAGTTATGATAGTATTTAACTGTCTCTAACATCTCTTTAGTATGAACTTTGAGCAAAAGTTTTTCATCTATGGGAACTTCTTCGTAAAGCAAAATATTATCATGTTTTTCTGAAAGCTCTTTTACAATCTTTGTAAGATTTCTTAACTTATCTATAATTATATCCCATGTTTTATTAGAAAGGATCTCATGATGAAAAATTCCAGTCCTTTTCATCTCTTATCCCCCTTTTCTTTAGCAGATTTTACTAAATCCTCTCACCATAAATTCTACCGCAATAACTCCCAACAAAAGCCCCATTATTCTTGTAATCACCTTTATTCCTCCTACTCCTAAAAATTCGGTAATCTTATGTGCAAAAGAAAATATAAGAAAAGTAACTAAGCAAGCAGAAAATATCGCGATAGATAAAATAAAAGGACTTGTATGATACATGGGTTGATTTTGCCATACAAGAACTGCTGTGATTGCTCCGGGTCCAGCAAGCAAAGGCGTTCCAAGGGGTACAAAAGCGGCACTTTCTTTTTCTTCACCCTCTTTTTCTTCTTCTTCACTTGTTTTTATACCCGATGGAATAAGCCCTAACATTTGCAACGAATACATGAAGAATATGAAACCCCCTGCTATTTGAAAAGATGTTATACTTATTCCAAAAAGTCCTAACAGCAAATCTCCTGTAAATGCAAATACACACAGTATTAAAAAAGCGGTAAGGCAGGATAGAAAGGCAATTCTTTTTCTTTCTGATTCTGTGTTCTCTTTTGTAAAAACAACAAAAAAAGGCAAATTCCCTATAGGATCCATTATTATCAAGAGCGGAATAAATATTCTTAAGAAAGATTCCATGCCTTAAACATTAATAGATCTCAGGGCTAAAGTAAAGAATCCAAGAATAAAAGCTTTGGATTTACTTTTTTCTCTTTCTGAGATAAATTTATGCATCCTTGATTTAGGAGGGAATATAACCAATGGCAAAATACCAGGTGAACTTTATGCCTGTAAATAGATCCACATTTGTAGAGGAAGGTACCACCATAGCTGAAGCTGCGAGGAAAGCAGATGTTTATATAAAAAACTTATGTGGTGGTCAGGGAATATGTGGACAATGTAGAGTCCAGATAATTTCTGGAAAAGTGAGCCAAGAGGACAAAGCAAAGGCCTTTTTTTCTAAAGAAGAACTTGAAAAAGGCTATGTTTTGGCATGCCAAACGAAAATTTATGACAATCTCGAAGTACTTATTCCCCCGGAAAGCAGAATGGAAGGGGCAAAAATTCTTACCGGGGAAATGCTTAAAGCTACAGAGATAGAAATAGACCCGATTGTAAAAAAGATATTTTTAGAACTTCCCAAGCCAACCATTGAAGATAACGTTTCTGACATTACCAGAGTATGTAGAGAACTAAGAAAAAAAACAGGCTGGCACGGGTATGATATAACTATTTCCTGCTTAAGGAAGTTAAATGCAACATTAAGAGAAAGTGACTTTAAAATCACTGCTTCAATAGCAAAACATCGGAGTGGATACAAAATAATAGATGTAGAAAAAAATGACACTACAGATACCCATTACGGAGTTGCCGTAGATGTGGGCACAACAACAGTAGTTGCCCAAATTGTGGAAATGAATACAGGTAGAATCCTTGGAGTAACAGGTGCTCCAAATCCTCAGGCCAGTTACGGAGAGGATGTTATTTCAAGGATCATATACGCATGTGATAAAAATGGACTCGGAGAATTACATGAAGTAATAATAAAAACTATAAATCAGCTCATTCAAAATTTAGTTAGCGAAAAGAATATATCTCTTAACAACATTATCGCAATGGTAGCAGCAGGAAATACCACTATGAGTCACCTTTTATTAGGACTTATGCCTTGTACAATAAGGCTTGAACCTTATGTTCCAGTAGCAGATATATACCCACAGATACTCGCAAAAGAAATAAATATAAATATAAACCCAGAAGCTGTTATTGAAACACTGCCAAGTGTTGCTTCATATGTGGGAGGTGATATAGTAGCAGGTGTATTAGCTTGTGGGATAGCAGAAAGACCAGAAATAACAGCTCTTATTGACATAGGAACTAACGGAGAAATTGCTATAGGCAATAGCGAATGGCTTGTATGTTGTTCAGCATCTGCTGGTCCAGCCTTTGAAGGAGGAGGCACAAGATGTGGAATGAGAGCCACAAAAGGAGCTATAAATGAAATCTCTATATCCAATGGGAAAGTAACATATAAAACCATAGGAAACGCAAAGCCTATAGGCCTATGTGGTTCCGGACTAATCGATTGCATGTACGAATTAGTAAAGAATAAAATTATAAGACCGGATGGAAAGTTTGAGAGGGATATAAAGGATAAAAGATTCTCCATTGTTGATGGGATACCTCAATATATTATAGTACCAGCGGAAGAAAGTGGCACAAAACAACCTATTGTAATTACAGAAACAGATATTGATAATCTTATGAAATCTAAGGGGGCGATCTTTGCAGCTATGAAATCCTTAGTCGATTATATAGGAATAAGTTTTGATCAAATAGAAAAACTCTATGTTGCAGGAGGATTTGGAAACTATCTAAACATAGAAAAAGCCATAGGAATTGGGTTATTGCCTGATATTCCAAGAGAAAAAATAGAATTTGTGGGCAATACATCTCTTGCAGGTGCAAGGATATGTCTTTTGTCTGAAAAAGCGCTTGAAAAAGCTTTTATTATTTCTCGAGCAATGACAAATATAGAACTTTCAGTATACCAACCTTTTATGGATGAATTTGTAGCGGCTCTCTTTTTACCTCATACGAATAAGAATCTATTCCCATCGGTAAAATACTAATCAGGAGTGTAAAAATGAATCCGCTGGCAAAGGAATTAAATGAAATTATCTTAGAAACCAACCCTTACATATATGAAATGCTTTCCAAGGTAGGGAAAAAACTATTCTTTCCAAAAGGCATTCTTTCTCAAACAGCAGAAGCAAAAGAAAAAGCCTATAAATTCAATGCCACAATAGGTATGGCAACGGAAAAAGAGGCTCCTATGTATCTTCCTTCCATAATGAAATGGATTAATCTACCACCAGAAAAATCAATCACCTATGCTCCAGCAACCGGGATCCCGGAGCTAAGAAAATTGTGGAAAGAATATCTTTATAAAAAGAACCCTTCCTTAAACCATAAGGAGATCAGTTTGCCTATTGTAACTCATGCAATAACTCATGGATTAAGCGTTGTTGCTGATATATGGGTAGATTCCGAAGATATTATTTTACTTCCGGATAAAATGTGGGGAAACTACAGACTTATATTTGAAGTTAGAAAAGGAGCAAAAATTGTAAATTATCCTTTTTTTGAGGAAAACAAAAAACTAAATATCAAGGAATTTCAAAAGACTCTAAAAGATATATCAGAAAAAAGCAAAAAGATAGTAATAATTTTAAATTTTCCTAACAATCCAACCGGATATTCCCCCACTATCTCTGAAGCAGAACATATAAAAGAAATCCTTTTAGAACATGCTGAAAAAGGAACAAATATTGTAGCAGTTATAGATGACGCTTACTTTGGGCTTGTATATGAAGAAGGGATATTAAAAGAATCCATATTTTCTTATCTTGCATGCGAGCATCCAAGAATTCTTTCTATAAAATTAGATGCCGCTACTAAAGAAGATTTTGTATGGGGATTAAGAGTAGGCTTTCTTACTTATGGGATAAGAAGCATGAAAAAAGATCCTGAACATATTTATTATGCATTAGAGAAAAAAACCGCTGGCGCTATTAGAGGATCTATATCCAATGCAAACCATGTGGGACAAGAAATTCTGCTTTCTGCTTTAAAAGATCCTCATTACCCAAAAGAAAAAGAACAAAAATTTCACATCCTTAAAGAGAGAGCAGAAGAGATAAAAAGAATTCTTTCTACTAACTCTAAGTACACGCAGGTTTGGGATGTATATCCATTTAATTCTGGCTACTTTATGTGCTTAAAAATTAAAGGGGTTGATGCCGAAAAACTGCGGAAATACTTGTTAGAAAGATATGGAATAGGAATTATATCTTTAAACAATACAGATATACGAATAGCTTTTTCTTCCTTGGAAAAAGGGAACTTACCTTTATTCTTTGAAGAACTTTTTAAAGCTATACTCGAACTTCAAACATTATAAAATAAGAAAATAATAACCCGCTCTTCAGGGAGCGGGTTATTATTTTTTTAGATTCCCGGCAGCGACCTACTCTCCCACGCGGTCCCCCGCGCAGTACCATCGGCGCTGGAGGGCTTAACTGCCGTATTCGGAATGGGAACGGGTGTTTCCCCTCCGCTATGGCCACCGGAAATCCATTGGATTCAACTACTCGAAAATTCTATAACCAAATACAGAGTTAGTATCTCTCAGGCGTATGTATTATGGTCAAGCCTCACGGCCTATTAGTACCGGTTAGCTAAGTGCGTTGCCGCACTTACACACCCGGCCTATCAACCTCGTAATCTCCGAGGGGCCTTCAGTCCTGAGGTTTCCCTCAGGAAGGGAGATCTTATCTTGGGGTGGGCTTCCCGCTTAGATGCTTTCAGCGGTTATCCCTTCCGAACGTGGCTACCCAGCTGTGCCCCTGGCGGGACAACTGGATCACCAGAGGTTCGTCCACCCCGGTCCTCTCGTACTAGGGGCAGCTCCCCTCAAATCTCCTGCGCCCGCGGAAGATAGGGACCGAACTGTCTCACGACGTTCTAAACCCAGCTCACGTACCCCTTTAAGTGGCGAACAGCCACACCCTTGGGACCTGCTCCAGCCCCAGGATGGGATGAGCCGACATCGAGGTGCCAAACCGCGCCGTCGATGTGAACTCTTGGGCGCGATCAGCCTGTTATCCCCGGAGTACCTTTTATCCGCTGAGCGACGGCCCTTCCATTCGGAACCGCCGGATCACTAAGACCTGCTTTCGCACCTGCTCGACCCGTCGGTCTCGCAGTCAAGCCCCCTTATGCCTTTACACTCTACGGCTGGTTTCCAATCAGCCTGAGGGGACCTTTGCGCGCCTCCGTTACCTTTTAGGAGGCAGCCGCCCCAGCTAAACTACCCACCAGCCACTGTCCCCGAACCGGATAACGGCTCCGGGTTAGGACCCTAAGTTGGCAAGGGTGGTATTTCAAGGGCGGCTCCACCGGAGCTGGCGCCCCGGCTTCCCAGCCTCCCACCTATCCTACACATGCCAACCCAAAGCCCAATGGCAAGCTGTAGTAAAGGTTCACGGGGTCTTTCCGTCCCTCCGCGGGTACACGGTATCTTCACCGCGACTCCAATTTCGCCGGGTCCCTGGCTGAGACAGTGGGGCAGTCGTTACGCCATTCGTGCAGGTCGGAACTTACCCGACAAGGAATTTCGCTACCTTAGGACCGTTATAGTTACGGCCGCCGTTTACCGGGGCTTCGGTTCAGCGC